>DATIRH010000388.1:0-8858 GCA_035469845.1 Proteiniclasticum sp.
ACAGAATACTCATGAGAATATATGACGATCATGTACTTCTTAGAAGATATCTCATTGAATATGGTTTTTTGGATCGAACACCCGATGGCTCTATTTACATAAGAAAATAAGAAGTGTATACTTAATAAACCATAGGATTACGAAAAAGAAATTGATGAAGGAGAGAAAAACCTTGACTTTTGAAAATTGAATTTATATAATTGTATGTGGTTGCTTGAGAAGTATAACTCGATAGAAGCAGCATCTGCACTTTGCAGATGAACAGGAGAATGAAGATGGAAATAGTACTGCAGGATTCAAATGTAAAATCCATAACCAAGGATATTGATTTTACCTACCACAAAGAGAATCTTGTTTATAACAATGAGACCATTAAAATTCTGAAACCAATCCAAGTTAAAGGGGAAGTAGTGGTAAGTCAGGGCATTGCAGATGTTAAGCTATCTGTAAGCACCAGGATGCTGCATACTTGTTCCAGGTGTCTTGAACAATTTGAAAAAGAACTGGAACTGATCGTGGACGAAAAGGTTTCTAAAAATGAACAGGAAGGCGAGAATATTGTCACTCTAGAGGAAGGAAAGATTCTCGATTTAAGGGATGTTGTTTTAAATAACATCTATTTGGCGATACCTTTCAAAATTCTTTGTAAAGAAGATTGTAAAGGTTTATGTCAGAACTGCGGAGCGAATCTTAATCATGGACAGTGCAACTGTACAAACGATGAGATAGATCCAAGGTTATCAGCCCTCAAGGACATGTTTAAGGAGGTGTAATAATGGCAAATCCAGCTAGAAAAACGTCAAAAGGTAGAAGAGACAGAAGAAGAGCATCAACATTCAAAGTAGGTTTACCTGGAATAGTTGAATGTCCACAGTGTCATGATATGAAGCTTGGTCACAGAGTGTGCAAGCATTGCGGATATTATAACGGTAAGGAAATCATAAAAACTGAGGTTGAATAGGAGAGTCTATGACTTTCCTTTTTTTACCCGTTTTCTCTAATTGTAGAGAAAACGGGTTTTTGCTTTTTAAGAAATCAGCTGTTCAAAGTTTAAATTTTTCTTAAGAGAAATTGGTTATCATTCTTCAGATGCATTATAATAGTATGATAAATACATTATTTGATATAAATATCTGTTCTCTGAAAATATTCAGGGAGCATAGGAGGAATGAATTTTGAGAATCGCCTTAGATGGAATGGGTGGAGACTTTGCCCCAAAAGAAGCTGTTCACGGTGCAGTACTTGCTGTGAAAGAGTATGGAGTGGAAGTCACGATTACAGGACCCAAAGAGAAAATACAGGAAGAGCTTGATCAGTACGATTTCGATAAGAGCAAGATTGATATTCTGGACGCAAGGGAAGTGATTTCATTAAATGAATCTCCAGTAATGGCGATCAGAAGAAAGAAGGATTCATCCTTAAGACGTGCCATGGATCTGGTCAAAGAAGGAAAAGCGGATGCTGTGGTATCTGCAGGCTCTACTGGAGCGATTCTTGCAGGAGGACTCCTTGTGGTCGGTAGAATCAAAGGTGTGGACAGAGCGGCACTTGGTGCGCTTATGCCTGGGAAAAACGGACATTTCATGGTCATAGATCTGGGCGCCAATGCAGATGTAAAGCCTCAGAACCTTGTTGAATTCGCCAAAATGGGCACGGTGTTTTTCAAGGCTCTGAAAGGGAACAGCAATCCCAAAGTAGGCCTGATCAATATCGGCGAAGAAGAAGAAAAAGGAAATGAACTCACAAAGGCGGCTTATGGGCTGCTCAAAGAGGAAAAAAGCATCAATTTCATCGGCAATGTTGAACCAAGAGATATCACAGATGGAGATGTGGAAATTCTCGTATGTGACGGATTCACAGGAAATGTGGTTCTTAAAATGTACGAAGGGGTTGTAAAAAACCTTATGTCCATGATCAAAGAAGCGATGATGAGTACAACAAAAGGGAAAATTGGTGGTCTTCTGGTTAAACCCAGCTTAAAAGAATTCATGCAGAAAAATGATTATAAGGAAGAAGGCGGAGCATGTCTTCTGGGCGTCGATGGTATCGTAGTCAAAGCTCATGGTACCTCAGATGCAAGGGCATTCAAGAATGCCATAAGACAAGGAAAGAATTTTTATGACAAGAAATATCTTGATCATTTCAAAGAAAATCTTAAATAAGATATTTTATTGTTGCATCTGACAGCCATTTCTAATATTATACAAATGATGGAGGTGATTTAAAATGATATTCGAAAAGCTAAAAGCAATTATCGTAGACAAACTTAGTGTAGATGAAAATGAGGTGACACTGGATTCCAGTTTTGAGGATCTAGGTGCTGATTCCCTTGATATCGTAGAAATCGTCATGGCTCTTGAAGAGGAGTTTGACATTGAAATTTCTGATGATGAAGCTGAACAGGCTAAGACTGTTGGAGATGTAGTAAACTATCTGACAGCTCAGATCGGCGAGGAATAAAAAAGTCATGTCCCGTATGGAAGGCTAAGCCTATATACGGGACTTTGTTTTTTTTGTATAATAAAAGGAATTATAAGTTTATTCGTGAGGCTATAAATAGCTTGACGAATGAACTTCTGAAGAAGGAGTAAATAAATGGAATTTGAAAATGTCATTGAACAGCCTTTCAGTAATCAGGCACTTCTGGAAACGGCTCTGACCCACTCATCCTATGCAAATCAGCATAAAAACATGGATTATAACGAAAAACTTGAATTTCTGGGTGACGCAGTGCTTCAGCTTGCCATTACGGAGTACATTTACAAGCAGTATCCAGTAAAAACAGAAGGTGAGCTCACAAAGCTCCGTGCACTGATTGTCTGCGAAGCATCCCTGCATCAGGTCGCTGTAGACTGGAATCTCGGCAGATACATCAGAATGAGCAAGGGCGAAGAGCTGACGGGCGGTCGTGATCGTGCGGCACTCCTTGCAGATGGTGTGGAAGCGGTTATTGCTGCCGTTTATCTGGACCAGGGCATGGAAACGGCAAAGAAATTCGTGGTGAGTAATTTCCTGGGCATCATCGAAATGGCGAACAAGAACGAAATCATTCTGGATTATAAGACAAGTCTTCAGGAAATACTTCAGGAAAACGGAGAAATTGAAATCAAATATGAACTCGTGAAATATGAAGGTCCCCCTCATAGAAGAAAATTCTATTCCAAGGTCGTCATCGACAACATCACCATGGGCAAAGGAGAGGGATATTCCAAGAAAGAATCCGAACAGCTGGCCGCAAAGGATGCACTGGGAAAATATGTGAAAGCTGAGGAGACCCATGCGTAAACATAGGATCATTCCCATATTCATTCCACATGTGGGATGTCCCCATGACTGTGTTTTCTGCAACCAGGCGAAGATCACCGGACAGCTGCGTGAAGATTATGAGAAAATAACAGGAGAATATGTGCGTGAAACCATAGAGCGTTATCTGGAAACCATAGACAGAAGGGAAACGACTGTCGAGGTTTCTTTTTTCGGAGGCACCTTTACTGCAATCAACCTGAAAAAACAGAAGGAGCTTCTTCACGCGGCAGAGAAGGCAAAGGAAGAGGGTCTCATAAAGTATATAAGACTGTCTACGAGGCCTGATTACATCAGTCTACCTATTATGAATCATCTGAAAAGTTATGGTGTGGACATCGTGGAGCTGGGTGTACAGTCCATGGATGACGAAGTGCTTCAGCTGTCCAGAAGAGGCTATGAGAAAAATATAGTGTATCAGGCGTCGAAGCTCATCAAGGATTTCGGCATGATTCTAGGTCATCAGCTGATGATCGGGCTTCCGGGCGACACAAGAGAAAAAGATTTTCTTTCCGTTCGTGAAAGCATAAAAATGGGACCAGATCTGGTGAGAATATATCCGGCGCTCGTCATCAAGGACACTGAAATGGAAGAAGCTTACATGAAAGGCACATATCGTCCCTATTCATTAGACGAAGCTGTCGAAATTTCAGCGCTGATGATGAAGCAGTATGAAGACCATGGAATCAAAGTCATCAGAATAGGGCTGCAGCCCACAGAGGAAATAAGTGACAAAGCGGATGTCATAGCAGGACCTTTCCATCCGGCCATTAGAGAACTGGCAGAGTCCTTTCTTCTGGTGAAGCGGATGGAAGAAGCTGAAGGTCAGAAAGTGGAAGTGGAAATCGGAGAAAAGGATCTTTCAAAACTCTACGCAGGTGGGAAAAGATATTTCAGGCCTTTACTTGAAAAAATGGATATACGCGTAAAAGTGGTTCCTGGAAGACTCAAAGAAACCATTGAAATCAGATCCTATGATGAAAGGGGTGTTTTGTAATGTATCTTAAATCAATTGAAATAAGAGGATTCAAATCTTTTGCGGACAGAACTCTCCTGGATTTCAACAATGGAATCACGGCTGTAGTAGGACCCAACGGATCCGGTAAATCCAATATATCCGATGCGGTCCGTTGGGTACTTGGTGAGCAGAAGGTGAAATCTCTTCGTGGTGGAAAGATGGAAGATGTTATTTTTGCGGGTACGGATTTCAGAAAGCCGTTGGGTTTTGCGGAGGTTACACTGCTTCTGGACAACAGCGAGAAGAAACTGCCTGTACCTTATTCAGAAGTGAGTGTCACAAGAAAACTGTTTCGCTCAGGAGAGAGTGAGTATCTCATCAACAATACTACCTGCAGACTCAGAGATATCCATGAACTTTTCATGGATACTGGAATCGGGAAAGAAGGCTATTCTCTCATAGGACAGGGGAAAATTGAGGCGATCTTAAGCGGAAAGATGGACGACCGTCGTGCGCTTCTCGAGGAAGCGGCCGGAATCGTGAAATATAAATCGAGAAAAGAAGAGTCAGAGAAGAAGATGGTCAACACGGAGCTGAATCTTCTAAGGGTCAATGATATTTTAAATACCTACGAAGAAAGAATAGGCCCCCTTGAGAGAGAAAAAGAAAAAGCAGAGAAATTTCTGGTGCTCAGTAAAGAGCAAAGAGAAATTCTGATTTCGCTTATTCTATCTGATCTGGAAGAATTTGATGTCGAGAAGGCGTCACTGGATGAAAAACTTGCTCGTGTTTCGAGAAACTACGAAGAGATCGAAAAGAAAAGAACTGAAGCGACTACTTCGAGAGACCAGCTGGAACTATCCATGGAAGAGAAGAAAGCACTGGAAACTGAACTGAAAGAAGAGTTTTACCTTAAGAGAGAGCAGAACGAGTCTATTTCCAATGAAATAAAAATGCTCTATCAGCTCATTGAAGATCGGAAAAAGACGCTTTTCAAAAATGAAAAGTCCATCGAGATGAACAGGAACAGACTTTCTGATGAAGAAAAAAATCAGATTGAAAGGACCAGGGAAATTGAAGAAGGGCAATCTGAAATCAATGAAATCTCACGATATCTTGATGAAAGGCGTAAGAGAAAAGAGGAGCTTCAGCAAAGCCTTAAGCTGAGTGAAAATGCGCAGAAAGGTCTTCGCGATGAAGATGAAGATGCTGAACAGAAAATAAGAAATATTCAAGACAAAGCAAAAGCGAATTACAGCGATCGCGACACATTGAAGGGTAAAGTGGAAAACATCATTTCCATGATCAATAGTTATAAAGCTTCATCGTCAATGAATGAAATGGCCAAAAAGGATACAGACAGAGAGATTCATCTGCTGAAAGAGAAAATAGAGAATGAAGAGAAAGTTTTTCTTTCGAGAAAAGAGAGTGCCAAAGAGGTTCTTGATGAGCTGAGTGGAATTGATCTAAGGATCAAGAACATGGATTATGATTTAAGAGCTCAGGAATCTCAGATGAAGCTTTTAAAGAACCTGGAAGAGCAGTACGAAGGATACACAAGATCTGTCAAATCACTGATGACCTATCTGAAAAGTGCATCCCATAAGCTGAGCGGCAAGGTTAATCTGGTCGGAGAGGTCATAAAGCCTCATGAAGGCTTTGAGCTTGCCCTGGAAGTAGCACTAGGGTCTCAGGTGAACAATATCATCACACCTACAGACAACGACGCCAAGGAGCTCATAGGCATTCTGAGGGCGAAGTCCTATGGCCGAGCCACTTTTTATCCGCTGAATGTCATGAAAGGGTATAAGGCAAAGGATCCTTCTCTGAAACGCGGGAAACTGTTAGGGAATTTATTCGATCTTGTAAACTTCGATAAAAAGTATGAAGGCATCGCAGCGAATCTTCTGGGAAGAGTTTTTGTAGCCTCAAATATGGATGAAGCACTCCTGGCAGCCAAAGAAATGGGTTATACCATGAGAATCGTTACTCTAGAAGGGGATATCATAAACTCCGGAGGATCCTTGACAGGAGGAAGTCTCTATAAAAAATCCTCTGGTATCTTCTCGAGAAAGAAGGATCTGGATGATCTTGCTGTCAGTCATGTAACGATCAAGGAGACTAGGCTTCTAGAAATTGAAAAAAAATCAGAAATCGAAAAAATCCTTCAGGAAAGAACAAGAGACGAAAGAGAATCGTCTTACACCATCAACAACTACAAGATGGAACTGGCAAAGCTTTCAGAAAGACAGGAAGGATTCCAGAAGGACATGATTCGACTGGATAAGATCATTGCTGATGCACAGAGTGATCTGTCTTCAAGACAGATGGAGCAGGAGTCTCTTGATGAACTGATCGCAGAGATGGATGGAAAGATCCATGAACTGATTACGCAGAAAGAAAAGAACAAGGATTATCTTAAAGAAATCAAAGACAAGAGAATCAGGGAATATCAGGAATTTGATCAGCTTACAGCCTACATCATGGAAGAATCGGTTAAAGAAGGCCGACTGCTGGAAGCCCAGGATGCAAGGAAGAAAGCTTTAGAGAAGATGACGGAGGATATTAAAAATTTCAGACAGTCACTGTTAGAGCTGAATGAGGAAAAAGAAGCAACAACAAAAGAGGTCATAGAGTCAGAAAAGAACATCGAAAGAATGAAAGAGGATGTCCTTCTGCTTCAGAATGAACTATCATCGATGGAAAAAAAGCTGGATGAAATATCCATGGAAGAAGTGCGGGATAAATCAGTTTATAAGGAGCTGCAAGGATTCACAAGAACGCTGGATGAAGAGTTCTATGTTCTTGATAAGGAACTTTTTAAAGTGAAAGACGCCATTGAGAAGCTTGATAAAGAAAAAATCAGTCTTATGAATAAGATCAACGATGAACTGAACCTGACCCTGGCTGAGGCAAAAGAGGAAAGGATTCCGATCACGGACAAAGATGCCTTCAGAAAAAGACTGAATGACCTGAGAAAGCAGATTACAGCACTCGGCAATGTTAATGTGGCCGCAATAGAAGAGTTCAGAGAAGTTTCGGAGCATAGTCTGTTCCTGACGACGCAAAGAGATGACCTGGAAAAAGCGAAACTCGAACTGAAAGAACTGATCATGGACATGACCCTACGCATGAGAACACTCTTCACAGAGAATTTCAAAGTGATGAATGAGAACTTCAATGATACATTCAGAAGTCTTTTCCAGGGTGGAAATGCCAAGCTCATCATAGGAGAAGGAGATATTCTTGACGCACCTATTGAAATCAGCGTCCAGCCTCCTGGTAAAAAACTGCAGAATATTACGCTTATGAGCGGTGGAGAGAAAGTGCTTTCAGCCATCGCGCTGACCTTCGCAATCCTCAGGATGAAGCCGACACCGTTCTGCATCCTGGATGAAATTGAAGCTGCGCTGGATGATGCGAATGTTTACCGATTTGCAGAGTTCCTTACAGAATTTGCAAGAGATACACAATTTATTTTAATTACACATCGAAAAGGTACGATGGAAGCAGCGGATGCTCTCTATGGTGTAACCATGGAAGAAAAAGGCATTTCTAAAATTGTTTCCATGGATCTTTCTGTGGCAAGGAGTGAAAATGGCTAATTTTTTTGAAAAACTGAAAAGTGGATTAAGTAAAACAAGAGATAATATCACGGGAAAGATGAATGAAGTCCTTGGTTTTGCGATGACGATTGATGAAGATCTGTTTGAAGAGCTGGAGGAAGTGCTGATCAGTTCAGATGTGGGTTATGAGACTTCCATGATCCTGATTGAAAGACTGAGACAGAAGATCAGACTACAGAAGATAATTGAGGTGGAAAAAGTCTCAGGAGCTTTAAGAGAAGTGATTTCTGAGTTTATGGAAGATGAAGAAAAACATTTCAAGGTGGAGAAGCCCACAATCATTCTGATCATCGGAGTCAACGGAGTAGGAAAGACCACATCCATCGGAAAACTGGCGTATAAATATAAAAAAGAAGGAAAGAAAGTGATCATGGCTGCAGCAGATACATTTAGAGCAGCTGCCATCGATCAGCTTGAAATCTGGGCCAGCAGGGCGGATGTTGATATCGTAAGGCATCAGGAAGGTTCTGACCCGGCAGCGGTTGTTTTTGATGCGCTTCAGGCATTCAAAGCGAGAAATGGGGATGTTTTGCTGGTTGATACAGCCGGAAGACTTCACAACAAGAAAAATCTGATGAATGAGCTGGAGAAAATCAGAAGAGTCATTGACCGGGAATATGGTGATGCCAACATCTATTCCTTGCTGGTTCTAGATGGAACGAGTGGTCAGAATGCTGTAATCCAGGCGCAGGAGTTCCAGAAGGTTGCACATCTGGATGGAATCATTCTGACTAAACTGGATGGCACAGCAAAAGGTGGTGTGGTACTTTCCATCAAAGAGACCTTGAAGATTCCGGTGGTTTATATCGGAATCGGTGAAGGCATTGATGATCTGGAAGATTTTGATGCCAAGGCTTTTGCGGAAGCGATGATCTGATAGAGCATCAGGATTTCAGACATGGAAAACATCCGGAAAACTTTTTCAAAGCTGTCAGGTAAAAGTACTTGACAGCTTTATTTTTTTTAGGTAA
>DATIRH010000389.1:0-14513 GCA_035469845.1 Proteiniclasticum sp.
TCTATGGGGAGCTGAACGAGAAAGGGTATGACGAAGGTGTGTTCGTGAACAGAGCTTCAAGAGGAACTTATGCTCCTGGATCCACCTTCAAGATCATCACGCTTCTTGCGGCGCTTGAAAACATTGAAGGCGTGGAAGAGAGGATTTTTGAAGACAAGGGTTATCTTGATGTGAATGCAGGAAGCGATATTCCCAACGTGAACAACAACATCTATGGAAACATCAATCTTCAGAAAGCGTTTGAAGTATCATCCAATGTGGTTTTCGGCGGACTTGCCATAGAACTTGGGGGAGACAAGATGGAAGAGGTAGCCAAACGATTCGGATTCAATCAGACTCTGGATCTTATGGGTGTCAATTTCGTCAGTGGAGCCTATACAGCTTATGGCAAGAATGACGACGGACTACTTGCACTGACAGGCATCGGTCAGGGGGATGTACAGGCGAATCCTCTGCAGATGGCCATGGTCACTTCTGCCATTGCAAATGACGGCATGCTCATGAAGCCAAGACTTGTGAACTCCATTCTGAAATATGACGGAACCACAAAAGAAAAATTCGAAGCTTCTCTATATAATACAGTGGCAGATGTGGATACAGCCCAGACGGTGAAGGCATACATGAAGAACAATGTGGATGCATCAAAATCCGATACCATGAAAGTCATTTCCGATATTCGAGGAGGAGGAAAAACCGGTACAGCGCAGAGCAGATTCCAGGTGACCTCTGGGGAGTATATCGATGTGGAGAACTCCTGGTTTGTGGGATTTGCACCCTTTGAAGATCCGGAAATCGCAATTTCCGTCATCGTCCTTGACGGTGGCTCAGGTTCAGGGAAAGCGGCTTCCATCGCAGGAGAACTGATGAAATGGTATACGGAAAACAGGTGATAAAGTGTTTGATTTAGAATATCAGCTCAGTATACTGCCGGACAATCCGGGTGTATATCTGATGAAAAACAGCTTGGGTGAAATTATCTATGTGGGTAAAGCCAAGAATTTAAAAAAGAGAGTGAAGTCCTACTTCCAGAATACAAAAAATCATTCTGAAAAAACCAGGGTGATGGTCAGTAAAGTGGGAGAATTTGAGTACATCATCACAGACAGTGAGATGGAAGCGCTGATTCTCGAGATGAATCTCATCAAGAAGCACAGCCCGAGGTACAATGTGCTTCTTAAAGATGATAAGCATTTTCCATTCATCAAGATCACGACCAATGAGGACTTTCCAAGGGTCTACATGACCAGAACCTATGCAAGGGACGGAAATAGATATTTCGGTCCCTATACGGACGTGAGTGCAGTGCATGAGACACTGGATACCATCAAGAAGATCTATCCCATAAGGACCTGCAGAAGAATCATCCTGGAATTTGGTGAGCCTACAAAGCCCTGCCTTAATTATCATCTGGGACTCTGCAAGGCACCCTGTGCAGGATATATTTCAAAAGCGGATTACGGTCTCATGATTGAAGACATCATCAGCCTTCTGGAAGGGAAAGATGTCAAGATCAGGAGATCCCTGAAAGAAGAAATGATGGAAGCCTCTGAGGCACTTGATTTTGAACGAGCAGCCCACTTGAGGGATAAGATATTTGCCATCGAGAAAACACTGCAGAAACAGAAAGTATTCACAAGAAGACTGGATGATGAGGATTACATCGGCATCCACAAGGATGAGGAAGATGTATCCGTTCAGGTCTTCAATGTACGTGACGGAAAGCTTGTGGGTAGAGAACACTATATTCTGGAAGGGTTCGCCAAGGAAGAGGATGAGAAGGTCATTACGGACTTCATCAAGAGCTACTACAGCGGAACAGCCTTCATACCTAAAAGTATTTACAGCAGAACTGAAGTCACCGATCAGGTGATTCTTGACTGGCTGACCATGAGAAGAGGAAAAAATGTGGATCTGCACACGCCCAAAAGAGGCGATAAGCTCAATATGCTGGGTCTTGCGGAAAGTAATGCAAAAGCCACCATTGACCAGTTCAAGCAGAAGATCCTCAGTGAGTATGAAACCAGTAATCTGGCCTTGAGTCAGCTGGCATCACAGCTGGAGCTCGATGATCTTCCTGAAAGGATTGAGGCCTTCGATATTTCGAATATTCAAGGTGTGGATTCAGTGGGGACCATGATCGTCTATGAAAAGAACAAGTTCAAAAGAAGCGACTACAGAAGATTCAAGATCAAAACCGTCACAGGAGCAAATGATTATGACTCCATGAGAGAGATTCTGTCCAGAAGATTTAAAAGAGGTCTTAATGAAGTCAAAGAAATTCAGGAAAGAAAGCTCGATTATTCTGGCGGAAAATTTTCAGTGTTTCCTGATCTTATCATTATGGATGGTGGTAAAGGTCAAGTGAATATTGCGCTGGAAGTCCTTCGCGAGCTGAATATTGAAATTCCGGTCATGGGACTTGTGAAAGATTCGTTCCATCGAACCCGTGGAGTCATCTATCTCAACAGAGAATATGGATTAGGGGAGATCAAGGAAGCGAGAAATCTTCTGACCAGAATTCAGGATGAGGTGCATCGATTTGCCATCACCTATCATCGAACCCTACGAGATAAAAAGACTCTGCATTCCATTCTGGAAGATATTCCTGGAGTCGGTTCCACAAGAAGGAAGAATCTGATGCTGAAGTTCGGCTCTATCGAGGCCATCCGTGAAGCAAGTATGGAGATGCTTCTGGAGACACCGTCCATCGACAGGCTGACAGCACAGAGCATTCACGGCTATTTCCACAGTAAAGAAGAAGACAAAGTGAAGATGAAGCACGAAGACCGGCAGCAGGATGAAAACCTGTAAAGGAAACTGCACATAGTGATTATTTTCAGAAGGGAGCTTTTAGGATGAAGAAGATGATTTTTTCTGTAACTGCTCTGGTGATGATTTTATTCATCTCGAGCTGTCAGGGAAAGACTGAGCTTAAAATGGGTAACTATTACTTAGAAGGGAATCCCGAGAATTTCACCTATGTTCTTCTTGATGAAGATGGGCATTTTGAGTTCAGCCGAGGAATGGTTCTTTCCTATCGACCGATGGGTACTTATGAGGTGGATGGGGAAAAACTGATCTTGAAGGCGAATGAAAAGGAAGAGTATCTCTTTGTCGTCCAAGGTGATATACTGATTTTTCAGGGTGAAATTGAAGGGATTCTTGAAAGAGGAAGCAGATTTCTACTGGAAGACACAAAATGATAAAAAATTAACAGAACAGGGCTTAAATAATATTACAGAAATGGATAAATTAAGGATACTGTTAGGAAATCAGTAATCATTCCTTAACCATTCTGTTAAAATCATGTATTATAATAATTATACGGATAACTTTATCGAAATTGTTGGGCTATTGTTGAAACTTTGCAAGACATTCACATTCTGTCTGTTTATTTATCGCTTTCTTTTGTGTATAATGCATAGATGGAATTAAGTTTAAGGAGCATTGAAAATGAATATATATTTGAATGCCTATGAGGATTTGGCATTATTCCTCACAAAGGAGGAAATTCTGCTGGACGAGCCCATGAAAAATCATACCTGGTTTGAAATTGGTGGCGTTGCTGATATTCTGGTGATTCCAGATTCAGTGGACAAGCTGATCAGGGTGATCCATTATGTCAAAACAAATAACATCCCGACTTTTCTCATTGGCAACGGTTCTAATCTTTTGGTAAAAGACGGTGGAATCAGAGGAATAGTCATCAAGACAGAAATGATCAACAGGATCACGGTAGAAGGAGAAATAATTACAGCGGAGTGCGGTGCACTTCTTGAAGATATTTCGGAAGCTGCCTATGAAAATTGTCTCAGCGGATTTGAATTTGCGTGTGGTATCCCAGGTACATTGGGTGGAGCTGTATTTATGAATGCCGGTGCTTATGATGGTGAAATGTCTTTTGTTCTTGACAGCGTTCGTGTGATGACACCGGACCTCAAAGTGATTACGCTGAAAAGAGATGAGCTTGAACTAGGCTACAGGACGTCAGCGGTGAAAACAAATGGCTATGTTGTACTGGATGCAAGAATACTGCTTCAGCCAGGCAATAAGGATGAAATCAAAGAGAAGGTGGATGATCTTACTCATAGAAGAGAAGACAGACAGCCTCTGGAATTTCCTTCAGCAGGAAGTACCTTTAAAAGACCTACGGGACATTATGCAGGAAAACTGATTCAGGATGCGGGGCTGAAAGGCTTCCAGGTCGGCGGTGCTCAGGTTTCAGAGAAGCACAGCGGATTTGTCATCAACAAGGACCATGCAGAAGCGAAGGATGTACTGAATCTGATCAGCTATATCCAATCCACAGTGCTTGATAAATTCGACGTGGAGCTTTGCACAGAAGTTCTCATAGTCGGAGAAGATTAGTGTAATTGAGGGTATCATAATTTGAATAATTAGATGGAGAGAGGGAACTTTTTGTTTTCTCTTTCTTTTTTTTTGTTCGATTTTGCATGGAAGATGGAAAGTATTTCCTTGATTGGCAAATCAGCATGGGTTATCATCATAGTATACGATTTCATTGAGGGGGAAAAAATGAACTATAAGATACGTAAGGAAATTCATAATATGAAAAGATATGTGGCGGGAAAACCCATATCTGAAGTAAAAAGAGAACTGGGGATTGAAACAGTCATAAAAATGGCATCCAATGAGAATCCCATGGGCGCAAGTCCTAAGGTGAAGGAAGCAATCATGCGGACCTATGAGGATATCAGTCTTTATCCTGATTCAGGTTCTTTTGGTCTACGACATGAACTGTCCAGCCTGACAGGTAGAAGCATGGATGAGATCTTTGTGGGAGGAGGATCTGATTCTCTGATCAAGGTCATTTCTTCAACTCTTCTTGATGAAGAGGATGAAATCATCATGGGAGAACATTCCTTTTCCCGTTATGAAGACAATGCAAAGCTCATGGGTGCAAAAGTGGTCAAGACCGACATGGAAAAGCTGGTGCTGGACCTTGATGCCATGGAAAAAGCCATAACAGAGCATACGAAGATCATCTACTTATGTAATCCGAACAATCCCACAGGCTCATCCTTTGGAAAAGCGGATTTCGAGGCCTTCATCAGTAAGGTGCGTAAAGACATCATCATCATCATGGATGAAGCGTATAGAGAGTATGTCACCAGAGAGGACTTTTTCGATGCACTGGATTATCTGGATCAGTACAAGAATCTTATTGTACTCAGAACATTTTCAAAGGCATACGGCATGGCAAGTCTTCGAGTGGGCTACGGTTTTGCGGATCCTGAACTGGTAGGCTATTTCTACAGAGTGGTGGATCCTTTCGATGTGAATCTCTTTGCTCAGGAAGCTGCCGTTGCGGCGCTGAAAGATCAGGACTATCTGAAAGAAGTCATTAAAACGAACACAGAAGGAAAACACTACTTCTACAAGGAACTGAAAGAGCTTGGATTACCCTATGTGGTTTCCGACACGAATTTTGTGCTCTGGGATACGAAAAAAGATGATATGGAGATTTTCAACAGACTGATGAGAAAAGGATATATCATCAGACCTGGTGGGTTCCTGGGCATCCCGGGACATATCCGTGTCACCATCTCCACCATGGAAAACAACGTAGGATTCATGAAAGCCTACAAAGAAGTCATCAGAGAAATGGAAGAAGTAAAATAATTACAATGCGGTAGGCTTCTAAAGCTTCACAAGAGGAACTGTTATGGATAGAAAAGATCCTAGGGAAATTTCAAGTAAAAGAAAAAGTCTCTATTATATCGGTACAGGGATGATAATTATAGGCGTAGTGCTGTTCTTTTCAGTATTTTTTTCGATGTTCATGGGGATGAGTAATGATTCTTTCTTCATGGATACGGGCTTCGGGTTCATGAGAAGAGGATTCTTCGGATTTATAATGATCGGTGCAGGGGGGTTCATCAGGAATCTTGGAGCGAGAGGAGCTTTTGGGTCTGGCCTCATTCTTGATCCAGATAGAGCAAGAGAAGATCTCAATCCCTATTCTTCAGCTGCAGGTGGTATGTTAAATGATGCCCTGAAAGAAGTGGGTTTACTGAAAAAAACCGATGGCGGAAAATCAGAAATCAGAATACGTTGTCAGAGCTGCAGAGAACTCAATGAGGAAGATGCCAGATTCTGCAAAAGCTGCGGAAAAGAAATATAGTAATAGGAAGAGGGATGGTACTTCAATTTTGAAGCCTCCTTCTTTTTCTTTCTTATGGTATAATCTTTCTAAGAATATAGAAATTACAGGTGTTGAATATGAAAATAAAAGATTGGATGAATACGGGATTTGGCATTAAGAGATGGTTCGGTCTTGCGATTGTAGGGATCAGCCTTCTTGTATTTGCGATAATTGAACTGATTTTTAGAAGATTTGGAGAAGATGTATATAATTTATATTATATTTATCTTCTTATTTTGGGTGCTTCCACTTTATATGTGTCTACAGCTGAGCTTCTCAAAAATTTCATGACGCTGGCCAAGGATGGACTTATCGACTTCAATATGGATTCCAGAGAAATCGGGATTCTTATTCATGACAAGAAGCTTCAAGTTCAGGGGCCACGGGTTGTGATCATTGGTGGAGGAACAGGTCTTTCCACCATTTTGAAAGGACTCAAGAATTACACAAACAACATCACAGCTGTGGTTACAGTGGCAGATGACGGTGGTGGATCTGGAATCCTGCGGAAAGATCTGGGAATACTTCCGCCTGGAGATATCAGAAACTGCCTAGTGGCATTGGCTAATACAGAGCCTTTAATGGAAGAGCTCATGCAGTACAGATTCAAGGATGGAGGCCTGAAAGGTCAGAGCTTCGGAAATCTTTTCCTTGCGGCCATGGACGGCGTTTCGGACAACTTTGAAGATGCGGTTCAGAAGATGGCCAGTGTCCTTGCCATCACAGGGAAGGTTCTGCCAGTGACGCTGGAGAACATCAAAATCAATGCCATACTGGATAATGACCAGTTGGTTGTTGGAGAATCCCATATCCCGGATGTAAGTATTTCTGAGGGAGCAAAGATCAGAAAGCTCTTTATCACGCCTGCTAATGCGGAATGTCTGCAGGATGTGAGAGATGAGATTTTAAGAGCGGATGTGGTTATTCTTGGACCTGGATCTCTCTACACTTCGGTTATTCCCAATATACTGGTGAAAGGTGTATCGGAAGCGATCAAAGAAAGCATGGCGAAAAAAATATACATCTGCAACGTAATGACCCAGCCGGGAGAAACAGATGATTTCAAGGTATCAGATCATATACGGTCCATTTATGAACATGGAGACATCGGACCGCTGGACTATGTATTCGCCAATACGACCAAAATCAGAAGTGTGAAACTGAGAGAGACCTATCATCACAAGAATCAGTTTGAGGTCATGGTGGATGAAGAAAATATGAAAGAATATGATTTTGAACTGGTCACCGGTGATTTCATCAAACCTCGAGAAACTTCAGTAAGGCATGATGCGGAGAAACTTTCTCAGAAGCTGATGGAAATCATCTTGAGAGAATCTCTGGTCAATGACAAGAAGAGAATCCTTGAGTATGTGGCACTGTCAGGCAAACTCAAACACAGAAAAAACTCAGACAAGGTTTTCTGAAGATCAGATACGGATTCATAAAAACAGGTGCTTTTATCAGGGTGTTAGCTCAGATTGAAGCACCTATTTTTTATTAGGGTAAATTGAGTTTATTGTTCTTTGGATTCTGGTGTTATGTTATAATTAAAAGCGTAAGCTGTACTAGAACTGTCTATTTAAGACAGAAAATAGAGCGAAAATTACAATAAAAATAGAACAGGTTCGGGTGATCATATGTCATTTTCATCAACAGTAAAAAGCGAAATAACGAGAAATACAGATATAACAAGGGAAGAAATCATTTCGATTCTTTCCGCTATCATGAGGTTATCAGGAACACTGGCGTTCGGTTCGTCCAAGCTTTCCTTCAAGATAACCACTGAGAATCCTTCAACAGCAAGGTTTATTTTTAAACTGCTGAAGGATCATTTAAAGATTCACGGAAGACTCCTTGTGAAGAAATCGGGATCCTTAAAGAAGAACAACGTCTACGTCATTGTCATCAATGAAGAAATGGGACTGAAAGATCTTCTCATGGAAACAGGGATTCTAAAGAGCGAGGAAGATATTTTCAGTCTGGATTATACAATCAGCAAGAAACTGATCCGGACGGATGCGCTGAAAAAAGCCTATATCAAGGGCTCATTTTTAGGGTCAGGAAGCGTTTCGAATCCGGAGAGGGCATATCACCTGGAGTTTGTTGTAAACTCTCTGGAGCTTGCTGAGGACCTGATGAAGGTAATCAACTCCTATGGACTGAGTTCAAAAGTCATTGCAAGGAAAAATGCCTACATAGTGTACCTGAAAGAAGGGGAACAGATCGTAGATATTCTTTCGATTATCGGTGCCTTCAACAGTCTGTTCGATTTTGAAAATGTCAGAATCATAAAAGATATGAGAAATAATGTCAACAGACTCGTGAATTGTGAGACGGCAAACCTTTCAAAAACCGTGAATGCTGCCGTAAGGCAGGTGGAGTCCATTAAACTCATCGAAAAAGAAATCGGACTATCCAGACTTTCCAAGCCACTTAGAGAAGTGGCCGAGATGAGACTGGATTATCCGGACGAATCGCTGAAAGAACTGGGTGAGATGCTCAATCCGCCAGTGGGAAAATCCGGAGTCAATCACAGATTAAGAAAGATCGAGAAAATAGCTGATGAACTGAGGAAGGGGGGACTGTAGTGGCCAAGATAGATCGAATCATGGAACACATCAAGGAGATGCAGCTGGGCACAAAGCTCTCAGTAAGAACTCTGGCAAAGGACCGGGGGGTCAGTGATGCCACCGCTTATAAGGCAATCAAGATCATGGAAGAAGAAGGGTATCTTGAAACCCTGCCAAGGACTGGAACCATAAGGATTGAAAGCGAGAAGGAAAAGAAGATCGAATCCATCACCTACAATGAGATCATCAGAATTGTGGATGGAGAGCTTCTCGGGGGAAAAGAAGGGATGGAGAAAACAATCTATCGCTTTAATATCGGTGCCATGACCATGGAAGCCATGAAAAAATACCTGACCATGGGCGGACTGCTCATTGTCGGAAATCGGGATGAAGTGCATACATTAGCGCTCAATATGGGTGTAGGTGTCCTCATTACAGGTGGATTTTATGCCAGCGAAAAGAATGTGGCTCTGGCGGATCGCCTGAAACTGCCTATCATTTCCTGCTCCTATGATACATTTACCACAGCGTCCATGATCAATCGCGGCATATCGGAGAATCTGATCAAACAGACGATTCCCTATGTCAGGGATATCATTCAGAAAGAAACCCATCATCTTATGATGGACAGTACCATAAAGGATTATCTGAAGATCTCGGAGAAATCAGGACATGAAAAGTTTCCTGTGGTGGACCAGAAGATGATGGTTCAGGGAATCATCACACCCAAAGAGGTATTAGGAAGAGAAGAGACAGATCTTATAGGAAATGTTCTTCGGAAGGCCAGCATCTCTGTCACACCGAAAACCACAGTGTCCTATGTGGCACACATTATGGACTGGGAGAATCTGCCCATCTGTCCGGTGACGGAGGAAGGGGTTCTTGTGGGTGTCATTACAAGAACAGACATCCTGAAAGCACTCCAGGAAAGGCATATGAAGCCCATGGAGACCGACACCATTGAAGATAAGATCATCAGAAGCCTTGCGGTGGAGAAGAAGGATGGGAAAGTCTTCTACAGCGGTCAGGTGTCTCCGGAGTTTCTGGATCCGCTGGGAAATGCTTCAAGAGGTCTTTTATCAATGCTTATGTCAAAGACCGCCATTTCGTATCTTCAGAACCAGTATTACAGCTGCAGCCTGGACAAGTGCTCAACAGATTTTTATGAAGTGCTGGGCATCGATGCGAAGTTCATTATGGAAATCAGCGTCATCAAGACGTCAAAGCTTCATTCCAAAGTGGATGTGGCGTTAAGATCAAGAGAGAAGCTCATAGCGGCTTCAAGACTTAATGTGCTGCATACCCTTGATGATTAGTTTGGCGCATGAATACAATTGAGAATTAGGAGGACAATATATGTTTTATCACGTAGTACTTTTCAAATTAAAGGACAACAGCCAGGAAAATATGGACAAGGCAAAGGGAATCTTAACATCCATGGAAGGGAAAATTCCACAGCTTAAAGGACTTACCGTAGGCAAGGATGAACTGTTCACAGAAAGAAGCTTTGACCTGTGCCTGATCACAACCTTTGACTCAAAGGAAGAAATGGATGAATACCAGGTCCATGAGTATCATGTAAACCATGTACTGGCAAATCTCAAGCCCATGCTTGAAGCCTCTAAGGTATGCGACTTCAACGCGTAGACGGTAGCATCAGAAAGTCGATAGAAAGGAAATAAGATATGGAAAGAGCATTTGCCCACCTCCATCTGCATACGGAATTCAGTCTTCTGGATGGGTCCGCAAAAATAGAAGGCATCATCGCAAGAGCCAAAGAGCTGGGCATGAAATACGCAGCCATTACAGACCATGGAAGCATGTATGGCGCTGTCGAGTTTTACAAAGCTGCAAAAAAAGCGGGCATCAAGCCCATCATAGGCTGCGAAATCTATGTGGCTGCCAAGGACATGCATATCAAGCATCAGGACCCGGACAACACCACACATCATCTTGTTCTACTCGTGAAAAATGAGATAGGGTACCAGAATCTCATGAAGATTGTATCAGCGGCGTCTCTTGACGGGTTTTATTATAAGCCCCGAGTGGATCACGACTTCATCGAGAAGCATGCAGAAGGTCTTGTGTGCCTGTCGGCCTGTCTAGGTGGAGAGGTGCAGGAATTCTTCAATCTGGGGATGCCAGAAAGGGCCAAGGAGGCCGCGCAGTTCTACAAACGCGTCTTCAAGGATGACTACTATCTGGAGCTTCAGGACCATGGACTGGAAGAGCAGAAGAAAGTGAATAAGCTGAACATCGCACTGGCGAAGGAACTGGACATTCCCCTGGTCTGCACAAATGATGTGCATTATCTCAAAAAGGAAGATTCCAGAGCCCATGATATTCTTCTCTGCATACAGACAGGAAAGACTGTGGATGAGGAAAACAGAATGCGCTATCCATCGGACCAGTTCTACCTGAAGTCCTACGAGGAGATGCATGAGCTGTTCCAGTATGTTCCTGAAGCACTGGAAAATACGGTGAAAATTGCAGAAATGTGCACTTTCGACTATGAATTCCATGTTTCAAAGCTTCCTAAGTTTCCGCTGCCTGAAGGTGCAGACCCCTACGGTTATCTCATCGAGAGAACCTACGAGGGTATGGTGGAAAAGTATGATGCTTTTAAGGAATACAGAGGAAAACCTCTTGATGTGGAAGCGCTTCGGGGCCTTGTCGGAGAAGAAGAAAAGAAGATCATCACCCGTATCGAGTATGAGCTGGGCATCATGAACCAGATGGGTTATGTGGACTACTTTCTCATTGTCTGGGATTTCATCAAATTCGCCAACGACAACGGCATAGCGACAGGTGCAGGAAGAGGGAGTGCTGCAGGTTCCTGCGTATCCTACTGCCTGAACATCACAAAGATCGATCCTATCCGGTACAATCTTCTTTTTGAGAGATTTCTGAATCCGGAACGTATTTCCATGCCTGATATCGATTCTGATTTCTGTTACGAAAGAAGAGGAGAAGTCATTGATTATGTGGTGAGAAAATATGGAGCGGATAATGTGGCCCAGATCATCACCTTCGGAACCATGGCTGCAAGAGCCTGCATCAGAGATGTGGGACGTGCCATGAATTATCCTTACGGAGAAGTGGATCAGATTGCGAAGATGATTCCAAGTGTGCTTGGGATCACGCTGGACAAGGCCATCGATATGAACAAGGAGCTGAGAAGAGTCTATGAAGATGACGGCAGAGTCATGGAACTTCTGGACATCTCAAGAAAGCTCGAAGGACTGAACAGACACTCCTCCACCCATGCGGCAGGCGTCGTGATTTCAGAGAAGCCACTGGTGAACTATGTACCTCTTCAGAGGAATGAGGAATCCATCGTCACGCAGTTCACCATGAATACACTGGAAGAGCTTGGACTGCTCAAAATGGACTTTCTGGGTCTTCGAACCCTTACAGTCATGCGTGACACAGTGGATATGGTCAAAGAAAGCAGTGGAACCGAAATCGATGTGGACAGCCTGGACCTTACAGACCCTGAAGTCTACAAGATGATCGGTGAAGGAAAGACAGTGGGTGTATTCCAGCTTGAATCTGCTGGGATGACAAGCTTTATGAAAGAGCTCAGACCGGATTCCCTGGAAGATATCATCGCGGGAATTTCCCTTTATAGACCTGGACCAATGTCTGAGATTCCAAGATACATCGAAAACAAGAATTTTCCTGGTAAGGTCACCTACCTCTGCAAGGAGCTGGAACCGATTCTCTCCGTGACCTACGGGGTCATCATCTATCAGGAACAGGTCATGCAGATTGTACGTGATCTTGCCGGTTATTCTCTGGGTCGTTCAGACCTTGTAAGAAGAGCCATGAGCAAGAAGAAGCATGATGTCATGGAACAGGAAAGAAAGAACTTCATCTACGGTCTTGTGGATGAAAAAGGGGAAGTAGTGGTGCCAGGCTGCATGCGTAATGGCATCAGTGAATC
Organism: Proteiniclasticum sp.; assembly: GCA_035469845.1. GTDB lineage: Bacteria > Bacillota > Clostridia > Clostridiales > Clostridiaceae > Proteiniclasticum. Next base: position 12,683 of record DATIRH010000389.1, read on the forward strand.
CGTTGCAAATACCATCTTCGATCAGATGATGGACTTTGCAAGCTATGCATTCAACAAGGCTCACGCCGCAGCCTATGCGGTCATCGGATATCAGACGGCCTATCTTATGCGGTACTATCCCGCGGAGTATACAGCAGCCATGCTGAATTCGTTCATCGGGAATGCGGACAAGTGTTTCTCCTATCTAAGGTTTGCAAAAAGCCTTGGATTGATTGTGGTATCACCCGATATCAACAGCTCGGAATTTAAATACAAAGTACGAAACGGCAATGTCGTGTTTGGACTCGGTGCCATAAAAGGTGTAGGAAGAAACTTCGTGGATGCATTGGTTGAAGAAAGAAACAAGAATGGCAGTTACAAATCCATCATGGATTTCATCGAGAGAAACACAGCCACAGGTCTAAATAAAAGAGCGGTGGAAGCCCTGATTAAAGCAGGATCCTTCGATGGTCTTGAAGGAAGCCGTGCGCAGATGCTGGCGGTTCACGAAAAGATCATCGAGAGCTTCGCACAGAAAAGCAAAAAGAATATTGATGGACAGGTTTCTCTTTTTGGCGATATTCTAGAAGATGATGATACCGTGAAAGTGGACTATCCTGATCTTAAGGAATTCGATCACAAGGATCTTCTGTTCATGGAAAAAGAGATGACAGGAATGTACCTTACAGGACATCCTCTGGATGAGTATGAAGAAATTCTGAGGAAGGCAGTCAGTCATAAAGTGTCTGATATCCTTTCCGAGAGTGATGACATCCTGGATGATGTAAGAGACGATGCGGCTCTTTTTGCGGATGCAATGATGAAAAGCAGCGGATTTAAGGATGGTGAAAGAGTCATTCTTGGCGGAATGATCAGGGACATCTCGAGGAAAATCACCAGAAATTCTGCCATGATGGCTTTCATGAATCTGGAAGATCTGTCTGGTGTTCTGGAGTGCATCGTATTTCCGAAAACCTATGATAAAGTGGTGTCTTACCTGAAAGAGGACAGCATAGTGCTGGTCAAGGGAAGGCTCTCACTGAAAGAAGAAGAGAATCCGAAACTGATTGTAGAGACGCTGGGAGACCTGACTACGACAAAAAGCGCAAAACTCTATCTGAGATTCAACAATATGGGAGATGCGAATCTTACGGTGAAAGCTTTAAGACCTGTATTTAAAACTTTTGGTGGAGATACACCTGTCATTGTCGTGGCTACGGATAAAAGAGACGTGATGCAGCTTGCAAGAGAACTGTGGATTGACAGCGCTTCACCAGTGATTCGTATGCTTAAGGATAAACTGGGAGAAGAAAACGTGAAACTTGTTGAGAGTTAGGGATTTTGCACTGAAGATAGAAGAGAAATCATCTTCTTGAAATCATTTCATTTTAGAGATACAATAGTATGGGCTAAAATTTTTGTGGACGGAAGATAAAACTCTTCTGCCTCTCTTTTAGGAGGATAAGTAATGAAGAAAATTGGAATATTAACCAGCGGTGGAGATGCACCAGGAATGAATGCAGCCGTAAGAGCCGTTGTAAGAACAGCACTGGTGAACAACCTGGAAGTGATGGGGATATACAAAGGGTACATGGGACTGCATGAGGGAGAAATTCTTCCTATGGACAGAAGATCGGTATCAGATATCATTCAAAGAGGTGGAACTATACTTAAAACTGCCAGATTCCCTGAATTCAAGGATCCGGCAGTGAGAGAAAAAGCTGCTCAGGTGCTTAGAATTTATGGAATTGAAGGCCTTGTAGTCATCGGTGGAGATGGATCATTTTTGGGTGCAAAGGGGCTATCGGAACTGGGCATAGCCACTATAGGCATACCTGGAACCATTGATAAT
>DATIRH010000390.1:0-4648 GCA_035469845.1 Proteiniclasticum sp.
TAACATATTTTGCTGCATCTATAACGCTTTTATTCGCATTGCCCATAGCTACTGGCATACCGACCACCTTCAGCATGGACAGGTCATTTTCACTGTCGCCGATCGCAATGATTTCATCTGGATGAATCCCTTTTACTTTAGCCAGAGCCAATACGCCTAACCCTTTATCTGCAAGATAAGAAGTGAATTCAAGATTATCAGTCCCTGAACTTACAACTCTGATGCGTTTATTTTTACCTATTTTCTCTCTTATTGAAGCTATCAGACCCGGTTTCGGAAAAACGATTCCTTTCTGTATACTGCTTCCAGTTTCACCAATCAGATTTTCTAGAGTGAACTCATCATTGAGATACTTGATCAGAATCCTTCTATTTTCAGGTAATGTTTTACTCAGCGCTTCGTACCTGCCTACATAATCGCGATACTCTGAAATATACATGGTTCCACGATTGTACCAGTTTATTTTTGTGTCATATTCATCAAGAATATCCTGTATGAGAAGTACATCTGAACCGCTTAAATTCTCTTCATAATATACCTTCTTACCGTCTCTTTCACTGACATATGCACCATTGGATGAAACGATGGGATCTTCAAGTCCTAGCTGATCTGAATACATCAATGCGCTTTTGTGCATTCTTCCCGTACTCAGTGCAATAATCAGCCCTTTTTCTTTTGCCTTGGAAATGGCTTCTGCCACTCTTTTAGAAACAGTCATATCAGGTCTTATGAGGGTTCCGTCGATGTCTATACAAATCATTTTATACATGTAATATTCTCCTTACTTCTTCTTCATACCAATCTTAACATACTAAGCAATAAACTTTTTGATGAACGCGAAGACTGGACCTCGATATCCACTGACGATACCGTATACATCTTCATATAACTCTCGTCTGCTGTTAAAATCTCCTGTTTCTCCACTGTATTCTTCTTTATATACCTCTTCTACAAGTTTCGTGTAATTTTCTTTAAGCTCATCATCCTTAATTCTATTCGCCATTTCAAGATAGGTCTCTCCCTGCTTCTTAGAATAGTACATATAGCTTAATCCACGATTCAGTTCTTTGAAGTAAGGTTTGAGTGATTCGCTCTTCATCATCTGCTCAACCCTGTATTTTCTATAAGCCACTCGCAATAATACAACGCCAACCAGAACACCGAGTATGCTGAAGAAGATATTTCTTGTTACTCGCTGCTGCTTCTCCTCTGGAGTTTCTTCCACTTCATCATCAGGCAAAGGGTTATCAGGATTCTCTTCTTCCTCTATAGGTGTTTCTGGATCTTCTTCGATTCCTTCCCCTTCATCAGGTGTTTCTCCCGGTTCTTCGGTGAAAATCAGTTCTCTTGGTGTACCTGTAGCATCGAAAATCTTCCATATATCATTCTCTTCATCGATCAGAACTTCTGTCCAGGCATGTGCATCACTATTTCTTACAACATACCGTCCTTCGTCCATTTCATCCGCCATTTTGAATCCTTCCACATATCGGGTAGGAACGCCTGCAATTCTGAGCATATTTGTTAGGGCTGTCCCGAAATAGACACAGTACCCTTCCGGATTCTCGAAAAGAAAATAGTCTACAAAATCTTGCCCTTCAGGAAGAGCTCCTGGTTCCAGTGTATAGGTATAGTTTGTTTTCAAGTACTCCGTAAGTGCTGCTGCCTTCTCATGATTGCTCATGGCAGGATCGATAATTTCAAATACAAGTTCCGTAGTTCTTGGTGTCAGCGTATCCGATAAAAGAAGGTACTCCTCATAATTAGCAAGAAACGCTTCATCCTGAACAGTTGTGCCACCAATATCTTCAAGATGGCTGGAAATCAGTTCCTCATTGAAATAAGTCAAGTAGTAATCATTGTTTACCGTTTTATTACTGGTGAAAACATCATATTTGTCATCATAGTACAGTAAGGCCAGATTGTTTGAAAATGCCATATCTCGTGTGTATATACTATTAAAGAGATGTGATGTCATTTCCCTGACAGGTCTGATTTCCAGAAGATTCAGTTCATCATTTCCAGTGACTTCCTCGTAATATGCACGTTTCTCTTCTGTTATGGAGCTGGTCTCCACATAATCACGGAATTCTTTCGTCCATCTGTCACCAAGATAATTGACCTTTACACTCCCTCTTAGATAGATCGGACCATCTCCAATTCCATAAAGCACCTCTTCTTCGTCGATGACGATATCTCCTCCGAGAACACTTTCTGAATCATTATACCCTGACATGGATATACTGAAAGGATCTTTTATGTTTCTTCCGTTTATAGAATTCTGTGTCACCACCTGTCCGTTAAAAAAGCTCCATAATCTGTCAGAATAAATCCCTTTCGCTTCTATGTCGATAAATAAAGAAGAAATTGTAATAATGATTGTAAAGATAACCGCCTGCATAAGTCTTTTGTTCCGATTTACTCTCAGGACTTTCACTTCACGGTCGTAAAGTGTTGACCGATAAAAGAGAATACTGAAAGCCCATATTGGAATAAAGAATCTGACATATTCATATGAATTGTTATAATAGTCTACAATCCACAGAAATAGAATCAGTCCCATGTCCAGTATTACCATATTATAAGGGAAAATATAAAGCGTCGCAGCTAGTATACTTCCTCCCAGCACCATCATCAGTTTAATGGTATTCAGGAAGTTCTCAAACTGAATATCTTCTCCCTTCATTATGCTACTGTTGATGATACTTACATCCCCAGGAATCGCATAAACATCGATGGTCTTGATCCTGTAATATAATATGTAGATGCTTGTAATCATCAGGAAAAAAAACCCGAGTTTATACCATATGTTTTCTCCTTTAAACAGACCAATTAAGCCTAATACAGCTGTAATAGGCAGAAATGCAAATATCCAGATTTTTCCATACTCGAATCCCTGGATATAATATGCACTTTCCATGACCATGGCCATTATGATCATATTGACAAAAATCATTGTAAGCGGGATGATCAGATTTTTCATTTTACTCATATTATTCACCTATATATTTCATGGAAATACCCTCTTGGTCAGACTCACTCTTACGATTGTCCTCCACTGCGAACCAGGTAATCCTATTGTAACGGTCTTTCATTTTAATGACTACTTTCATGAGATTCAGGTTTCGATTCCCCGTAAAGAGAATGAGTGAAGATGCCCCTTGGAACACTTCAGTCTTTTCACTCATAAAGTCCTGCATCGGTTTGTTCCCGTTGGACTCATGTTCTACCATGAATTCCACCAGTGCATCATGGTGCTGCATTCTTCTCATGTCAAACTCTTTTCGTTCAAGACCATTGATGATCACTTTGTGTTCTCTTCCTTCTTTCAGGAGAAGACGAGAAACAGCCAACGCCTCAGCTATGAGCATTTCTTCCTTGGCTCCATCTTCATCCAGCTTATAGATGCTTTCATTCATATCAATAATGAGAAGATAATCTATCCCTTTTGACCGTTCTCCCATCCTAACGTATAATTGGCCATGTTTTGCAGAGACCTTCCAGTTTATTCTTTTCAAACTGTCTCCAGTCTGATATCTTCGCATTTCCCTGGTCACATAAGGATCTTCAATAGGAGAAGAAGAATGCCGTACTCCTTCATTCCCGGCACCAACTTCGAATTCTGTAGGTTTAAGGATTCTCGTTTTAGGGTAGACACGCACATTTTCCTTCAGCAATGATTTTTTTATTGTGAAGATGTTAAAGAAATCTCTGATTTCTATGCTTAGATGATCAAATTCGTAAATCCCTCTCTTTGGAAAATAAAAGTTGAACATGACCTGAGCTTTACTTTTACTGTTTACACTTCTAGTCTCGATTTCATTATAATCATTAATTGCCGTCACAAAAGATAAAAAGAGTCTTGCATCATTAAAAATCTGCAGATTCAGTTTAGCCGTTTCAAATACCTCATATCGATCTTTCATTGCTGTAAGCTTACCTGAAACCTTGAAAGAGAAGAGAAGAATTGAAAACAGAGCAAGTACAAACATGCTGAGGAAAATGAAATAGAGGGATGTAAATACAATCCCCCCGATGGTATAGTAAAGAACTATGGAGACGAGAAAGCCGATGATGAATCTATAATCTATTTTCATTTCTAGCCATCCATTCTAGGCGGCTCAACCGTTGAAATCATGACTTGAAGTGCTTCAAATGCATTACTTCCCTGTCCTCTTGCATAGGATGAAAGAATCAGCCTATGTGCAAGGACCATTCCAGCATTTTCCTTCACATCTTCAGGAATCACATAATTTCTTCCCTTCATGAGCGCTGTAGCCTGACTTATTCTCATCAGGGCAATTGAAGCTCTTGGACTTGCGCCAAGGGTGAAGAGTTTGCTCTCTCTTGTCTCTTTTACTATATCAACAATATATTTATAGATTTCTTCCGAAACCTTCACCTGTCTTGTTTTCTGCTGCAGCATCATTACATCTTCAATGGATGCCACTGGGTTCAGCTTTTCTATCGGTACTTCTTCTCTGAAATTCCTTAAAATTGTGACTTCATCGGTCTGAGAAGGATATCCGATTTTAATTCTTATCATGAAACGATCCAGCTGAGCTTCAGGAAGATTAAAGGTTCCCTCATATTCGATCGGGTTCTGTGTTGCCATGACAAAAAAAGGCTTTTCCAGCTTATAGCTCTT
>DATIRH010000391.1:0-3400 GCA_035469845.1 Proteiniclasticum sp.
ATGATTCCAGGATTTTTGTAAAAGGAAACAACAGCTACGGATATGACAATACAACCAATGAGTTTGTGATCGGAACCTGGCTTGACCATGAGACGCGGTATATGGACATCTTCAGCCTTGATGAAGAGCTGGAGCTCGACATCAGAGGATATGAGAATGGAACGACAGATGCAGTGGAAGTCACTGATTTCACCTATGAGATCGAAAAAATTGAAATGGATCTCGTCACCTACTATCATGATTTTTTGGCATCAGATGAACTCATATACAGCAGTGTCTTCATACCTGAGGATAAGAATATTTATTATGAGGTTCTGGATCAGGCGCTGGAAAGAGAAAGGCTGGTCACGGAAGATCATATTTCAAGTCTGCTTGGAGCTCCTCGCTATGTCCTGATTGCCTATGAAGTACCTTTTGAGGCAATGGAAGAAAAAACAGTGGAAGTAAGGTATCAAACTTTGGGCAGTATGGACAGAAGAGAGACGGTGGAACCCACGTACACCTATGAGTATTTTCTTCATCCTGCAAAGTACTGGAAAGACTTCCAGGATCTGACCATAAAGATCACACCATCGGAAAGCTATCCCTATGTAGTAGAGAGTAATCTTGAATTTAAGAAAGAGGATGATGGGACCTATATCGGAACCTTCGAGAACCTTCCGGAGGAAGATCTCAGTTTCACCTTATATGATAAAGAAGAGATTACCACCATGGAGAAAATAAAAGGAACGCTGGCCAGAAACCAGTACTTACTGATTTTTGCGGGATTTTCTCTCTTAAGTGTCCTGGCATTTGTGATGCTAGGTCTTCTGATCAGAAAAATCATCCAATCATTCCGAAGAACTGAAAAATAACATAAGCACTGAAAAAATCAGATTCAATATAACAGCAGATACTTTGAGATCAAAATCTTAAGGATCACAGCATAAATGGAGGGAAACTATGAAACTGTATATGAAGCAGAAGGTCTTTTCCTGGAGAGACAGATTCTACATCAAGGACGAAAATGAGACAGATCGATACTACGTGGAAGGGGAGCTCTTTTCCTGGGGAAAGAAACTGCATGTTTATGACATGAATGGAACTGAAGTCGCATTCATACAGCAGAAGGTGCTTAGCTTTCTGCCGAAATTCTATGTGTATACAGACGGCGAGATGATTGCTGAAATCGTCAAGGAATTCACTTTCTTCAAGCCCAGGTATTCCATCATGGGACTGGACTGGGATGTATCAGGTGACTTCTGGTCCCATGAGTATGAAATTCTGGAGAGAAACAGTCCTGTGGTTTCCATTCATAAAGAATGGTTCCGGTGGGGAGACTCTTATGTCATCGACATTGAAGAAGGAAGAAATGAGATTCACGCCTTGGCTGTTGTACTGGCCATTGATGCGGTGATGGCTGCGCAAAGTAATGCAGCAGCAGGGTCTGCCAATTAATGCTGAGTTCAAGATTCCTTCATATGCTTCTGCTAAAATATGAAGTAAGATTCTAGTATGTAAGGAGTGATATGAATGAATTCAGATGCAGTTACAGTGAAAGACTATATGAACGCACTGCCGGAAGAGCGCAGAGAACCCATGGAGAAACTGAGAAATATAATTCTAGAGAATCTTCCTGAAGGGTATGAAGAAACGATTTCCTACGGAATGATCGGATACGTGGTACCACTTGAATACTATCCAAATGGATATCACGCATCTGAAGGAGAACCTCTACCCTTCATGAGCCTGGCTTCTCAGAAAAATCATATTGCACTGTATCATATGGGACTCTATTCGAAGCCTGGTGTGGAAGAATGGTTCAGAGAAGAATACAAAAAGAAAGTAACCCAGAAACTTGATATGGGAAAAAGCTGTATCCGTCTGAAGAAAATGGAACAGATTCCATTTGAACTCATCGGAGAGCTGTGCACGAAGATCACGATGGAGGAGTACATCAAAGCCTATGAAGAGGCGATCAAAGGCATTAAGAAATAGAAATGGAATGAAAGAAGCAGTACTGGAAGAAAAATTCCAGTACTGCTTCTTTTATGATGGAGAAAAATATTATTATGGAAAATCTGAAATAGCAGCCTATCAGAAATACAGTCTACACCTGACCCAGAAACTGCTGGACCATGAAAGAGACCACAACCACTAAAGTGGAGATCAGAAATCCATGAAACATAGGTTTGAAGCCTGATTTTGCCACCTGGCTGAAGTTTGTCTTGAGTCCGATGGCACCCAGGGACATGACCATGATGAATTTACTGAGCACCGTCAAGGAGGAGCTGATAGACTCAGGAACGAAACCGGTGCTCTTTAGTGCGACCATAAGCAGGAAAAAGAGGATAAACCAGGGGAATATCTTCTTCAGATTCACCTTAGCTGCTTTTGAAGGGTTTGCTGAATCAGAGATCTGATTCTTTCTTTCTATTCTCTCATTGATGAAGGAAAACAGAAGCACGATGGGCACAATGGAAAGCGTTCTTGTGAGCTTCACGATGACAGCAAACTGTCCTGCAGCATCAGAGAAAGCATAGCCTGCAGCAACCACAGAGGAGGTGTCATTCACCGCTGTGCCTGCCCATAGACCAAATCCAAGGTCCGACATCATGAAGTAGCTGCCCATGATGGGGAAGAGCACCACCATGATGATGTCAAACAGGAAGGTGGCTGAGATGCCATAGGCGATGTCGCTGTCCTTGGCATCGATAACGGGTGCGATGGCTGCAATGGCAGATCCCCCACAGATGCCAGTGCCAGCGGAAATAAGGCTGGTAAGCTTCCAGTCGAGTCCTAAAAGTTTTCCTAAAAGATAGCCGCCACCGAAGGCGGTGACGAGGGTGAAACTCATGACGATGAGAGAAAACTTTCCTACAGAAAGAATCTGCGTAAAACTTAAACCCAGTCCCATGAGAATGATGGAGAATTTCAGCAGTTTTTTGGAGGTGAAATTGAGGCCTTCTTTTGTGCCTTCCATGCTGGTTACAAAAGGATTCAGTGCCATACCGATGATCAGGGCAAAAACCCCCGCACTGATCAGATGAAAGGGAAGAGCTTCACTGATAAAATAGGATACAATGGCCAGGAGCCCGGAAAGAAGAATTCCTCTATAAATTGATTTAATCATAGTCATGCATGTCATCTCCTATACAAGTAATTTCTAATTGATTCTACCATGGATAAGATATAAAATATAATTATGATTATTAATAGATGTATAAAAATAATTAATGGAAGAAGGAACTGAAATGATGGATCAGAAACTCATATCCTTTATGAATATTGTCAGGCTGAGAAGTTATACAGGAGCAGCAAGAGAACTCTCTTTGACCCAGCCAGCCATCAGTCATCACATGAGGCTGCTGGAAGAAGAATACGGTCACAAGATTTTCATCTATGAAGGCAAGAAGCTGGA
>DATIRH010000392.1:0-3719 GCA_035469845.1 Proteiniclasticum sp.
TTAGCGCAGCTTCGAGGTCGGGCATACGAAAATATGATTGCTATCGCAACATGCAACTATCCTGTAACACAACCAGACTGTAACGGGCATTCTACTGTATTTGATGGAGTGGCATATCTTCCTGAATTACCGAACTCCAGAGATACCTGTATTATGGAAGCTGGTGAAGAAGAAGGGATATATTTAGCTGAAATAGATTTGGATATGTTACGGACTTATCGAGAGCTTGAAGTCCATGGCAACACCTACAGGCATCCATCGAAGTATTCGTTACTGATTGAAGAAGACATTCAAGCACCATTTATCCGAAATGATTATCGAAAATAGTCATGGTGATCATGTTATAAATACCAGGGTTTCGATTAGGCATGTTGCACTATATAGTTAATAGGATGATCCGAATGATATTACCAAAATAGCTTGGGAGAGAATTAAAGGAGATAAGTATGAAGACCCTGTGGGTATTGGAGAATCAGTTAAATGAAAATCTTGATGGATTCAAACAGATCAATCAGAAAAGCGATGTGGTCCTATTCATGGAATCCAAAGATAGAGCTCTCTGGAAAGGGGAGCATAAGCAAAAGCTGGTACTTGTTTTTTCCGCCATGCGCCATTTTGCCGCAGAACTGGAAGACAAGGGGTATGAGGTTGATTACCGTATAGTCGATAATTATTCTGAAGGGCTGAAGGCTCACCTTGCCATATATTCTTCTGAAAAATTCCTGGTTCATGAGCCCACCGACCACCGGATAAGAACCATGATCGAGAATGAACTTTTTTCTTCGGGAAAAGTGAAGACTGAAATTCTTAGCGAAAGACCCTTATTCCTTGTGGAGAAAAAGGACTGGGAGATTTATCTTCCTCAGGGAGAAATGTGGAAACAGGACCAAGTCTACCGAAGATTAAGAAAAGAGCGAGGGATTCTCATGGAAAAGGGGCGTCCCATAGGCGGTAAATGGACCTTTGACAGTGAAAATCGAAAATCTCCCACGAAAGGATTAACTTTTTCTGAGCCCATACAATTTCCTCCGGACAAGATCACACTTGAAGTCATGAATCAAGTTGAGAAGGAATATCCAAACCATTTTGGTGAGTTGAAGAATTTTTCTTGGCCAGTGACAAGGGGAAATGCTTTAGAAGCGCTGGACCAATTTATTGAACATCGTCTTGTAACCTTCGGAGAATACCAGGATGCCATGATGCAAGGGAAGCCTTGGATGTCTCATTCTCTCATATCAGGAGCCATGAATATGGGACTGTTGACACCAGAGGAAGTGATTGAAAAAGCGGAAGAGGCGTATCATCAGAAAAAAGCATCTTTATCCTCCGTGGAAGGTTTTATTCGACAGATATTGGGGTGGAGAGAGTATATTAGGGGTGTCTATCTTCGAAGAATGCCCGAGTATGAAAAAGTCAACTGCTTTGATCATCAGAATCCGCTCCCTTCCTATTACTGGACCGGAAAAACTGATATGAATTGTTTGTCGACGGTGGTCAAAGAGGTAATTGAGAACGGATATAGTCATCATATAGAGCGGCTTATGGTGCTTGGAAACTGGGCAAACCTTCTCCGAGTTCGCCCTCAGGAAGTGTCTGACTGGTTTTTGGAAGCCTACGTGGACGCTTATGACTGGGTGGTGCTCCCTAATGTTCTAGGTATGGCTCTCTATGCTGACGGAGGGCTCATGAGCACCAAACCCTATGTGTCATCGGGTCAGTATATTAATCGAATGAGTGATTACTGTGAATCATGCGATTACTCGATCAGTGAGAAAACGGGAGATAAGGCTTGCCCTTTCAATGCTCTTTACTGGCTCTTTTTAGAGGATCATCGGGATCCACTTGAAAAAAATCCCAGAATGAGACTGATGTATGCCAATTGGGATAAGCAGAAGGAAGAACAAAAGATTGAAATCATTACCAAAGGGCGTACGCTCTTGGATGAAGCGAAAATGGCTACCAGAAATAAGTGAATTTAATATACACCAATAAATACAAAGGAGGAAGAAGAACGCAATGATTCATAGACAATAGTATTGTTTCGAATCAACATGGACAAAGCGTCTTCGTAAATAGAATGAACAATAACGATAACAATGAACCAAAACATCAGAGGAGAATCCGATATAAAGGAACTCATCCAAAATCCTACACTGAAAAATACAAGGAACTGCAACCGGAAAAATATGCTGAGACAGTTGCAAAGGTTATCCAGAAAGGAAGTACTCCTGCTGGTATGCATCGATCCATCTGTGTAGACGAGATACTGGAATTTCTGCAGATCACACCAGGACAGACTGGGCTGGATGCAACATTAGGTTATGGTGGACATACACTGGAGATGCTGAAATGTCTTGATTTTAAGGGACATCTATTTGCGCTGGATGTGGATCCCATTGAACTTCCGAAAACCCAGGAGCGTCTAGCAAATTTGGGATATGGACCGGAAATCTTATCAGTAAGGCAAATGAATTTCTCTGACATCGACCTTATCGTCTCAGAATCAGGACCACTGAATTTTGTGCTGGCTGATCTAGGAGTTTCGTCCATGCAGATTGACAATCCTGATAGAGGCTTCTCTTTCAAGAATGAAGGGCCATTGGATTTGAGACTGAATCCTGAAAAAGGAATATCTGCAGCTGAACGCCTGAAAACAATGACTCAGGAAGAGCTGGAAGGTATGTTTATAGAAAACTCAGATGAGCCTCATGCTGAAGTGATCGCTCGTGCCATTATAGCCGCAACCAGAAAAGGCATTGATATCTCATCAACAACATTACTGAAGGAGATTATCGCTGATGCGCTGAATTTCATTCCGGAAAAAACAAGAAAAGAAGAGGTCAAGAAATCCTGTCAGAGATGCTTCCAGGCACTACGGATCGATGTCAATAGTGAGTTTGAGGTCCTGTATGAATTTCTGGAAAAACTTCCAGAGGTCCTTGCTCCAGGAGGAAGAGTCGCAATCCTCTCCTTCCATTCTGGTGAGGACAGACTCGTGAAGAAATCTTTCCAGCATTTCTTCAGAGAAGGAATCTACCGTGAAATAGCACCTGGTCCAATCCGACCATCAGCGGAAGAACGTAATACCAATAGCCGCGCCCGTTCTGCAAAATTGAGATGGGCTATAAAGGCGTAGGGATAGCATAGTAATTCGTTGCTTATACTGTGATGAAGCTTTTTGCTTAAAGATCGGTTGTGTACTTTATGATGACTTCTAAATGATTCTTCTTTTTCGTCATATAAGAGATTACCATTATTCGACCTCTGAGGACTTGACGTTTTATTCGTTGAAACCGTTTCTGAATTTAAGAAAAGAGGTTAGTTATGTTGAATGAGAAAACTTTTATCGTGCGTCATCCTGTACTTACTGCATTTCTCTTCCTGATGATCATATCTGTCTTTAGCGCTGTACCCGCAATTATATCTGGAATTCTGAAGCTTTCAGAAATTCACACCATGAGTGTTTATACCAGTGGATTTTTTCTTTCAGCTTTGGTCGCTGTTTTTATGATGAAGAGGTCCTGTTATCCGTTAGTAGAATATGGACTCACATTGAAAACAGATTATTCCTTCGGGCGCTTCCTGGGCTTCATTCCACTGTTACTGGTCACAGGGGTTGTCTTTACAGCTGGTGTTGACACCACTTTTTCAGTGGATTTACTTGTGGCCACATTTTTATACGTTTTAGCAGCCAGCATTAATGAGGAACTGTATTTTCG
>DATIRH010000393.1:0-3316 GCA_035469845.1 Proteiniclasticum sp.
TTCTTCTGTGCCCAGCACAGTATTCATGAGAATTCTTTTTCGATCAAATTTTGTGACGATGCTTTTGATGAAATCATTGCCGGAACCTCCGGGAATGCATCCTAAAGAAGAATCTGATCCGATCATGCCGTTCAGGACTTCATTCAGGGTACCATCTCCACCTACTGCATAAATACGATAGTTGTCCATGGACGAATATCTTTTTGCAATCTCCGTCGCGTGACCTTGTTCTTTGGTGTACACGATCTCGTAGGAAATATCCTGGTACTTCAGTTTCAGTTCATTAAAAAGCTTATGAATGGTATTGGTCATTTTCAGTGCGATACCATTTCCCGCTACTGGATTAACAATAAATAAATGCTTTACTACACCCATATTTTACCTCGATTTTTTTATCATGATTCATTTGTCAAATCTTATCAAATACATTGTATCCTAAATAAATGATTTTGTTAATTTATTTAGGATACCTTAATGAAATATTCATAACCCCTAGGTTTTTTGAAGCCATTGACCAGAAAGCATCCCAAAAGTGGCTTCCCGTTCTATATCGAAAATGAGAAGAAGTAGGAGTGCGTCTTTTTGAGTGACTTTAGAACAGGATGATAATCCAAAGCAGTCCAAGGGCTGTTGAAAGGTACTCTCAATCTCATGGCATTAAAAAGGGCAGCTTACAGACAAGAAATCATTCTCATCCATAAGCTGCTCTATTGATGCAATTATTTTCGATTCTGAACAAAAATCAGTTTTCTGCCTTCTTGTGCAACCACATCGGTCCACCTTTTCACGAATTCTCCTCTTGCCCATTCAGCCATAATGATATCTTCCTCTTCTTTGATCTCTATGAGCTGCAGAGGCTCCTCTCCGATTTGATCCACGCCGATGATGTTGTACATCATCAGATACTTTGGTGTTCTCACGAGAAGGAAACTGTTGCCGGGTGCATTGAATGCATCGATTGCCTGCGGTACACGCTCTTTGACACTGACCCAAGACACAGTAAGATCATCATAGGTCACAATGCTCTGCGTCGGCTTAAGCGCCACTGGAACCTTATAGACCTGCTCCTCATTCTCATCATTCTTTGCAAGAAGTCTTGATTCCAGCATCCAGTATCCATGATGTCTTCTTAAAATGAAACTGGTGAAAATATTCACTTTGCTCACAAAATCATTTTCAAGCTCTTCTTCCCTTTCAATGACACGATCAGCGGAGTTGATGAATGCAGTGATACCTTCCTTAGGATCCAGTTCGTTGATGTTCACCGCTCTGTAGTTATTGAAGCTATCAACCGGAATGGTCATGGCAACAGGCATATTCTTATTGCTTGGATCATCCGTTTCTGTCGAAACGATGCTTACATAATTATTTCCTACAAACTCCACTTCCATATACGTACTTGGATAATTGTAGTCCATTTTTTCCTTGATGTTGCTTGGTGTTCCGGTGATGGCATATATATTGAGTCTTTCTCTTTCAGCGTCATCCACTTCATCACGCAGAACTTCCAGTTTCCAGAATTCCTTTCTCGGGAAGAGTATATCATCCACTTCATAAACTTCCTGCACTTCTCCGTCATTGGTGATCCAGAGGGTTCGATAGCTCTGCTCCTCTGTTTCCTCATCCCGTTCACCTCGAAGCCCGATGAGCACACCTGCTCTAGGTTCGAAAAGATTATCCACCATGATGGCAGCTTCAGGTTCTTCACTTAACGGATCGGATTGTTCGTCATTTTCCAGTCCAACGGTTTTGTCTTCAAATTCCGCTTTCGAAAGCTTGATGAAATTGTTGCCCTTCACCACAGCAATATGGTCTTCGTCCAGTTTGAAGACTTCATAGAAAGAACGGTCGGTGGTCGATATACTGATGACTTCCATACTTTCAGTAGATAATCTCAATCTGGATGGATTGACTCTGTATTTTTCCAGAAAATAATCGAAGGTATTCACAAGCTTTGAGATATAACGTGGAATTTCAACTATTTCTAGTCCTACTCTGGCCCCGTCCATTGAAAACTCAGCTGTGAAATCTCTGAAGTTTGTTTCGTCCACGAATTTACCCTCTTCCAGATTGATCACTTCTTCGTAAACATACTGTCCTTCTATGGAAATACCCGCTGAATAAGGCTTCATCACACTCGCCTTGACATCATCCATGCCAAAGGTGCAGCCAGTCATAGTGAGCATGAAAAGAAGACCTAGTAGTAGGCTTATCCCTTTCATTCTCCAGTTATCTTTTTTCATCACGCTCACGCTCCTTGTGGAAGTCTGAATATGATTCTTGTCCCTTTATCCACTTCACTTTCTATGATAAGTTCTCCTCCATGCAAAAGGGCAATCTCATCGCATATGGAAAGTCCTATCCCATTGGATGAGTTTGAAGTTTTACCTTTGAAAAACTTTTCTTTCACTTTCTTGACATCAGACTCAGATATTCCTGCTCCATTGTCTTCTACGATGAAATCCACCACATCTTTATTTCTGACCATCTTCAGTGAAATCTCTCCATGATCATCCGTGAATTTAAATGAGTTGTCCAGGAGGTTGATGAAGACCTGCTTCAATCTGTTGACATCTGCGTAAATGGTCCCCATATTCTCTTCTTTATAGACCTTGAAATTCTTTTTCTCCCGATTGGCTCGATCCTCCATATTAAGATGGACAAAGTCAAAGAGCTCACGCACATCGATATCTTCCTTATTCAGCGTGATCTTACCTGACACAAACTTTGAAAAATCCAGAAGTTCATCTACCATACTCTTGAGCCTGTCACTTTCATTGGAGATGATATCCAATCCCTGTTCCAGAAGCGCATAATCCGTGGATGGATCTTTCAGTGTTACAGCCCACCCCTTAATGGAAGTCAGAGGTGTTCGAAGCTCATGTGAAACTGAAGAAATGAAGTCATTTTTCAGCTCCTCTTTTTTCTTGATCTCACTAGCCATATGGTTTAATGTATCTGAAAGTTTTCCGATTTCATCCTCATACATTTTTACACTGACCACATTATAGTTCCCTGTAGCCATGATTTCCGCAGTCTTTGTCAGCTTTTCAATGGGCCTTATGAACCTCATACCCAAGATATTACTGATGAAGGTGGAGATCAGGATCACTATGATACCGAAGATAATAAAATTGGTGATGATGATACTCATGGAGTTCTCCACACCTCGCAGAGAAGTGATGAAACGCAGCACACCTACGATTTCATTGTTGCCGTAAAGAGGTGTTGAAACAGCCATGAGTTTTTCGCCTGTGACAGGATGGTAGTAAATCGTGGATCCTCTACTCCCCTCAAGGGCAAGTCTCACATCTTC
>DATIRH010000394.1:0-8105 GCA_035469845.1 Proteiniclasticum sp.
CGCTGTTATAAAGCAGCTCCATAGATTCAAATCCCAGGAAATTCAAAAATGAATTGATGATGCCGTTCTTTCCGAGAATCGTCAGCCAGGCGTAAGTCCTTAAAAGAAAATTCATCCACATTGGGATGACGAAAAGAAGAATCATATTGTTTCTTGTCTTCGCTTTTCTCTTATTTGCAATGATGTAGGCTATGGGATAGCCAAGGAAAAAGCAGATGACGGTTGAAATCAGAGACAGCATCAGCGACCTGAACAGCACATCCAGGTAGATGGGCGTGAAAAACCGCCTGAAGTTTTCAAGGCTGAAGCTGAATGTTCTGTAGTTTACACTGTCTCCTGTGGTAAATGCAAAGTACACCACCAGAAAGAGAGGGATGAGGATAAAAATCAGCATCCATACTACATAAGGATAGGAAGCCTTTTTCAAACTCAAGATGCCTCACCTCTTTTCATGATGTGGATTGCATCGGGAAGAATCTTCATACCGATAATCTCGCCCTCTGGCGCCATCACTGTATTTTGAATAAGATACCTGAATCCGTCTACGTTCACCACCATTTCGTAATGGACTCCCTTGAAGGTGACCTCTTCCACAAGTCCTTTGAGATGTCCCTCTTCTACCGAGGTCATGATGATGTCCTCTGGTCTTACGACCACTTCTACAGGTTCCATAGGAGAAAATCCTTTGTCTACGCAAGGAAACTCTACGCCCTGAAATTCTACAAGAAAATCCTTGTGCATGATGCCAGGCAGTATGTTTGATTCACCGATGAACTTCGCCACAAAAGCATTCTTCGGTTCATTATAGATGTCTACTGGTGTTCCGATCTGCTGGATCAGGCCTTCATTCATGACCACGATGGTATCGCTCATGGTAAGCGCTTCTTCCTGGTCGTGGGTCACATAGATGAAGGTGATTCCTACTCTCTTCTGAATGTTTTTCAGCTCGATCTGCATATCTTTTCTAAGCTTGAGATCCAGTGCCCCCAGAGGCTCATCCAGAAGCAGAACCTTCGGTTCGTTGACCAGGGCTCTTGCAATGGCGATTCTCTGCTGCTGACCTCCGGAAAGGGAATCCACTCCTCTTTTCTCAAAACCGGACAGGTTCACAAGCTTCAATACGTCAGTGATTTTTGTTTTGATGTCTTCTTTACTCATCTTCTTGATTTTAAGCCCGAAAGCAATATTCTCATATACATCCAGATGGGGAAACAGCGCATACTTCTGGAAGACAGTATTGACCTGTCTTTCATAGGGAGGCATATCCGATATGTCTATCCCTGAGAAAATCACTTTTCCTTCTGTCGGTGTCTCAAACCCTGCTATGATTCGGAGGGTCGTGGTTTTACCACATCCTGAAGGTCCCAGAAGAGTAAGAAACTCATTTTCTCTGATATAGAGATTCATATTTTCAAGAACTGTGGTCTTCCCGAAACTTTTGGATATATTTTTAAGATCAATCATGATATTGGTTGTCATAACGCTATGTCCCCTTTCTAGAATATTGGTGGCGTGCTCACCCAGATGACGATGGCTGTATTTTTCCCTTCGTTGGAGAGATAATGGGCCTTACCCGGTTTCAGATAAAAGCTCTCTCCTTTTTTCACTCTATGAATGTCCTTTCCCACATGCAGAAGAATCTGTCCTGTAAGCACATGGCCGAACTCTTCTCCTTCATGGGGTGGCACTTCTTTTGTTCTTCCACCGGATCTGATTTCCACATGGATGGGTTCCATGGCATTTTTCTGTGCATTGGGAATGATCCAGTTGATTATATTTTTATACTCTTCATTTTCCTTTTCAAAGGCGTCCTCTTTACTGAACACAATTTTTTCATCTGTGGTTTCATTGAAAAAGTCCTTCAGGTTGGTGCCCAATCCCTCCAGAATATCTACAAGCGTTGCTATGGATGGAGAAGTAAGATCTCGCTCCAGCTGAGAGATGAACCCTTTAGTAAGCTCACTACGGTTTGCCAGTTCTTCCTGGGTCAGGGCGTTCTTGATTCTTAAGTTCTTGATTTTCTCACCGATCTGCATAACAACCTCCTGTTTTTTTAGGTATCTATAAGTAGTAAACTTTTTGTTTAGTTAAATTAAACTGCATAGACCATTATATATAATATTTATTTCGAAATCAATGCCTTTACACTGAAAAATAGCATGTTTTTACACTTCGGAAAAATAACCCCTCAAAGCACTGCTATGAGCGGATTCAAAATATATATTCAAATGTTAATTTTTGATAATCCTCAGGATAAAGAGTGTTTTCGCGCTCATATTCCATACTGAAAGTTTACTCTTACTATACTTGAAACGTTTTCTAACTCTTAAGAATTGTCAAAAAACTTTCAGAATGATACTATAGGATTATGAACTACATCAATGGAGGCATTTATGAAGAAAGTAAAGACCAATGCCATGAGATTACTCGACGAAAAAGAGGTCACTTATGAACTTCTATCTTTTAATCTCAAAGCGGATTCAATAACACCGGACTATATTGCAGGAGAAATCGGAAAAGAAGTGGAGCGCATCTATAAGACCATCGTGACCGTTGGCACCAGCGGAAATCACTATGTCTATTTTCTTCAGATCATCGAAGAGCTGGATCTCAAGAAGGCTGCAAAAGCTGCTGGAGAAAAAAGTATTTCGCTCATCGATCAGAAGGATCTTCTGAAGATTGCAGGCTACGAAAAAGGGGGCTGCTCCCCTGTTGGCATGAAGAAGCTTTTCAGGACATTTTATGACGAGAAAGCTCTATCCTATGACAAGATCATCGTCTCTGCAGGAAAGAGAGGCTACCAGATCGAAGTGCCTGTGAAGGAGCTCATTTCTGTCACAGAAGGAGAAACTTATGATCTTCTTATGGAAACAAAGAGCATCTTCAAATAATACATTATAAGGCAGAAATAAACCCCCGGTACCATAGGAAGTTTCCTTCTTATGGTACCGGGGGTTATATGATTCATTCACTGATAAAAAGGAATTACCGATTCATCATCGATTGATCTCTTACTGAAGTACAGTCACTCGTTCACTTAACGGAAGACTTGTCTTCTCTCCTGCTTCACTTACTGGATTGCCAAATACCAGCTGTCCAAGAAGCTTGTAGTCCTTATTGACACCGAATGCCTCTGCCACTTCATCATCGATGAGCGGATTGTAATGCTGTAATGATGCACCCAGACCTTCATTTTCAAGGGCAGTCCAGATGATGAACTGAAGCATTCCATTTGCCTGATAGGACCAGGGAACAAAATTATCCTTGTACAGAACAAAATCTTCTTCCTGCTTTCTGATGATTCTTGTATCCTCGTAGAAAAGCACCGTTCCATATCCGGCCTTGAAAGATGCGAGCTTTTCAGCTGTTCTCCCGAAATCTGCTTCAGGCACGACTTTCTTCAAGGTATCAGAAACGATATCCCAAAGCTTATCGTGCTCCTTGCCAAGAAGTACCACAACTCTTGAACTCTGCGCATTCATTGCTGATGGTGCATTCTTCACTGCACTGCTGATGATGTCCTCTATTCTTTCAGGGCTTACGATTTCCTTTTTGTTTAGTACATAGTGGGATCTTCTCTTTGCTACTGCTTCTAAAAATAAATTTGCACTCATATATTTTCTCCTCTTTCTCTTTACATTCTATTTGTTGTCGATTGATTACTCGGTGTTAACGCATAACTTCGATCTGTTACTGCTGCTTTTCTTTGAGTGACTCATAGACTCTTTGAAAAGCTTCTTTTGTTTGGGCTCCGCTGACTTCAATTTTTCCGTCAAAAAGAAAAAATGGAACGCCTCGTATGCCCAGTTCCTTCGCTCTTTTCAGATCTTTCTTTACTGCATCTTTTAGTCTGTCTGATGCCAATGTTTCCACAGCTTCCTTCTCGCTTAGTCCCACTTCGTTCCAGATCTTAAGGACTACTTCATGATCATTCAAATTAAGTCCATCTACAAAATGCCCTTTGAAAAAGGCTTTTGTGACTTCCTCATCTTTCCCATTTTCTTTTGCAAGATGGATCAGTCTATGGAGATCATAGGTATTGGCTCCTCTGGTTTCAAAGATGTTCATGGGAAGACCTGTCTTCTCAGCCATCATTTCTACACCTTTCATTCGATCTTTTGCTTCTTCTACGGAGAACCCGTATTTATCCGCTAAAGACTGTACAGAGTTTTGCGACTCCGTCCTGCTGGCATTGGGGTCTAGTTCATAGCTTCTGTTTATAACTTCAATAGCTTCACCTTCAGGTAGTTCCTGAAGGAAAAGATCAAAATTATGCTTTCCTATATAACAGAACGGACATACAATATCCGACCAGATTTCAACTTTCATTAGAATTCCTCACTTTCATTTATGGTCTGACTGCGTCTGCAGTCTTAATTTTACAATACAATATTCATTATATCTCATATTTATATTTTATGCAATTTAGTTTTATCAAATATAACATCTTACTTCTACAGAATCCTTCCGTATCCTTGCTCAGGTGGCAATGAAATTAAATATACTGACGAAATGCTTCTCTCTATGGTAAAATAAGAGTGGAATTAAAGAATATTCTGAGAAATTAGAAGGAGGTCATTCAATTGATCAATATAGTACTTTTCTGTTCTACAGGTTTGTCCACGAACCTTTTAATCCGAAAGATTGAAAATGCTGCAGAAAAAAAAGACATTGCAGTCACGGTCAAATCTTATCCGGAATCCATCATGAAAAAATTCATCAGTGATGCAGATGTGGTTCTAGTGGGACCCCAGGTAAAGCATGCACTTACTGAAATCAAAGAAGAGTGTGATGCCCATGATGTTCCTCTGGAAGTCATTTCAACAAGAGACTACGGACTAATGGATGGCGAAAAAGTCCTCGCTCAGGCGCTGCGACTTTTCAGTCTACATAATCCTGAGAATAAATAGATTCCAAAAATAAAAAGCGTTTCTTCCTCAGATGGAAGAAACGCTTTTTATATTCAGATCTTATTAATACCCTTCCAGTTGGCATCCCCGTGCATGATGCCCATGATGATGCTGATGGAGTAGACAATCTTCGGGTTCAGCATATAGCTGTCCATGAGTCCTACGAATATGAGAACGACCATGGAAACCATGACCCCTACATACATGACCTTCATGATGGGTTGAATTTTGGTGGATCTGGTATACGCTGCGATTCCCCTGATTTTAAAAATCACGACGAAAGCGCCAAGGAGAAGACCGATAAGACCCAGTTCCATGACCACCTGTAATATGGTGTTGTAGGGTTTATTGACGAGATCCAGGTTCAGAAGTTCTGGTCTTCCCATCATAAAACCTCTGAAGGTCTCATCAAATGTATTGAAGCCCCTTCCGATGAAGATGGTAGAAAGGTTTTCTCTGACCACTTCCAAGGAGAACTGTAGTCTGTTCATATCCCGACTGAGTGTGAAGAACTGCCCATGTCTTGATGAAAAAACTGGAATCATTATCAGGAAAACACCCGTTGGAATGAGCGCAATGACAAACTTCATGGAATAAAGCAAAGACAAAAGAACCAGACCGATAAACAAACCGACCACTGCAATCCTTGACCCTGTCATAAAGATCGATACCAGAGCGATCCCTAGCACAGAGAGATAGAATCTGGACTCATGATCTTTTTCCTTATAGATGTAAAGTACTAAAGCCGGAAACAGGGGAATCAGCATGAAGTAGGCAAGGGTCGGAGGATTTTCCATGAAGGAATAATTCGTGGAGGCATCAAATGCGATGCCAAGAACGATTTCATCGTAGAGCACCTGACCCAGATGATAGATGCCCACAAGAAGAACCGATAAAAAATAGGTCTTCACAAGTGGCATGGTATGATTGGGTCTGTTCAGCGCATATTTTAAAACAAAAAACATGATGAAAGCCGATGCATATATAAGAATCCCTTTAAAGCTTTCTGCAGGATCTTTCGAATAGATCAGCGTAAGGACCTGAAGAGTCAGAAAAAGAAATGCAGCCAGTCCATAAGCAAGCTTATTCTGCTTCCTGCCGCGTTTGATCTTCTTAAAGGCATCTTTATCCACATAAAGGTGCACAGCAAAAAAGAGCCCCATAAAGACCCCTATCAAAGAGGTATATTCTTCAGGAACCACAGGATATAGAGCAATGGATATGAGCATGACTTTAAAAAGTGTATTTCTACCAAAAATCTCCATGATGTCCTCCGCTTAATAAATATATAACAAATATACACCATTTTGGTGAAATAAAAAAGAGGCCCTGAGGCCTCTTTGAATCACATAATTATTCTATTGTGATTGCAGCTACTGGACAGCTTTCTACAGCTTCCTCAGCTAGGTCTTCTTCTCCTGCTGGAATTTCTTCAACAAGAACAAATGCTTTTCCATCATCATTCATATCAAACATTGATGGAGCCACGCTTGGACAAACTCCGCATCCGATGCAAAGATCCTGATCAACTACTGGTTTCATGTAAACACCCCTTTTATACTTTATATCCCCATTATAAATAACTTTATAACAAAGTCTATGAACAAATTGTAAACTTTTTGTACGTCACGCTAATATTTTATATCAATCTTTCCTGAAACCGTTGAGACATCTAACTTTAGCGTATTGTTAACATTTCTCTCCAATGATTGTGAAGACTGATTGATTCCTTCACTCGTATCCACTGTGATTTTTCCACTGATACTGGAAAGGTCATAGCTGAGATCATCAAGATCTTCAATTTCTACTGATACAGAACCTGAAATGGTTCCTATTTCAGCATCTCTTAATAGTGTTTTAGCACCGATATTCACGCTGCCGGATACAGAGTCCAGTTTGAACGAATCATTCACTTCAGTAGCGGTGATCTTTCCTGAAACACTTTCACCTTCCAGGACCTTTATAGAACTGTAGCTGATAAACTGTCCGGAAATATTATTGAAAGTGACTTTGTCGTGGTCACCCGCTTCAAGAACAATATCTCCAGAAATATTTTCCACATGGACTTCTTTTGCAAAAATGTCTTCCAGGGTTATGTCACCAGAAACATTTTCAAAATGTACATTTCCCAGATACTCTTCAGGAACAAGTAGCTCGATGTCCAGATTATAATTATTTCCGAAGGAAAAATTCAGATTACTGATGTCTTTGTAGAAATAGATTTTGAGTTCATCCCCACTTTCTTCGACTTTCAGGTATCTTTCAAGATAACGTTCAGGTACACTTCCTTCCACGAGGAGCCTTATCTCGTCTCCATCATATCCATTGACTTCCAGATCGCCGACTTTCGTATCTAGGAGAATCATCTTCTTGTTGTCCATGGAATAGGAAAGATCTTCTTCCACATCTACTCCGCTTCCGAGATTGAAGCTGATTTCATTTCCACTGAAAAGATTTCTGATTTCGTCAGCAATCTCTCCTGTGCCCAGTCCAGATTCAAAGATGATATAGGCACCGATACCGATGGATACCGATGCGATGATCAGGGTTGTTACAATAATTTTTTTAAATCCACTCATTAAAATCCCTCCAGAGTACTACTAAAGTAAGATGCTATTGCAGCATTCTTCTAAAAATGTTCCAGATCACAAGAAAGATCCACTTGATGATTCTTATGACAACAGACGTTACAAGCACAAAAAGAGCAAGGACTGCAATACCAAAGAAAAACAGTGCAAGCTGCGGAATATTAAATCCTGCAGATGCTGGAAAGACCATGATGAGTATTGGTGAAGCCAGTAAAACAAGGGCTGCCACCAGAAGGAAAAGAGCTATTGAAAATAGTCCTACAACCACAGAACCCAGAACACTGATGATGACAGGTCCAAAGAAGATGATAAAAAGTATAAGGGCAATGAGTCTCGCAGTCTGATTTGAGCCCTTGCCGTTTCTATATGGTCCCATGGTTTCCCTCCTCTCTTTTTCTAAACTATAACCTTTAAGAATTAAAAGTGAATTAAAAACCGGAACCTCTTTCAGATAAAGATTCCTCCTCCATGGAATTCTTTCTGCATGCTCAGATCGTCTGTAGTAAGAAAACCTTTCCTGCGACGGTAGAGTATTCTAACGATTCATAATATAATGAAAGAGAGAAAGATTGGGGGGATTCAATTGTCACAGGTTTTAGGAATCAGC
>DATIRH010000395.1:0-2548 GCA_035469845.1 Proteiniclasticum sp.
GACCACCACCTATAAGAGAAATGTGTGGGGGAAGTTTATAAAAGCCATAAATGATTATGATCTCATTAAGGAAGGGGACAAAATTGCTGTGGCCATCTCCGGAGGGAAAGACAGCCTAATTCTGGCGAAGCTTTTCCAGGAGCTGAAGAAACACAAGAAGGTGAACTTCGAAGTAGAATATATTGCCATGGATCCTGGGTATCACAAAGAGATCAGAAAGCTTCTGGAAGAGAACTGCGCATATCTTGATATTCCCGTGAAGATCTATGATTCAGGTATATTCAATGTCATAGACAAGATCGCCAAGGACTACCCGTGCTACATGTGCGCAAGAATGAGAAGAGGATCCCTCTACGAGTTTGCGCAGAAACTGGGATGCAACAAGCTAGCCCTGGGACATCATTTCAATGATGTCATTGAGACAGCGATGCTGAATGTCCTTTATGGAGGAACGATCAAGTCCATGCTGCCAAAGCTGAAGGCTCAGAATTTCGATAACATGGAAATCATAAGACCTCTATATCTCGTAGAGGAAGACAACATCAAGAACTGGATTCAGAATTCCGGCGTCTGGCCAATGAACTGTTCCTGCATGGTGGCAGCCAAGAAGATCGGAAGCAAGAGATTAGAGGTCCGCGAGATGATCAAGACCCTGAAAGCGCAGAACAAGGATGTGGATAAATGCATCTTCAGATCCCAGGAGAATATCCAGATGGATTCCGTGGTGGGCTGGAGAGACAAAAATGGTGAAAAGCATTCCTATCTTGATTTTTATGATGATGAGGATATGATTTTTGATACGGATGAACTTTAGACTATAGAGATAGAGAAGTATTTGTGGTAAAATCAAGCAAAATACACATTATGATTTTGAAGGAGAGAAAAAGTATGAAGATGGCTTATGTATGTAATGGAAGCAGCGTCAGAGCACAGCTGGCAGCAGCCATTGCAAAGGAATATTTCACAGATGCTGATATTGTAGCAGTAGGCAGCATTGAGGGAGAAGAAGCGGATGAAACCGCAATGAAGATTCTGGAAGAAGATGGGATCAGCACAAAAGGACTGAAGCTGACGAATCTATTCGACATGGATTTTGACATGGACTATGCCATTGTCGTTGGATGCGATGAGGGAGGATGCCCTCTTGTATTTGCAGAGAAAGTCATTGAATGGGACTTCATAAACAATCCCAAGGACCAAGGCGAAGAAGCTTACAGAGAAGCGAAAGAACAGCTGAAAGAAGAAATCAAGACATTTTATATGGACAATTTCTCATAGTACTTCACATAACGAAAAGAAGGTGCAGCTCTAAATTAGAGCTGCACCTTCTTTTTTTACTATTCTAAAACAGATATTGACTTGTATAACAGTCTATTCGAACCCGTTCATCATGGTGTCAGGGTCTGCACTTAATCTCTTGTTCTTGTTGTGTGCATTGATCTTTTCCATTTCCTCTTCTGTCAGTTCAAACTCGAAGATATCGATGTTCTCTCTGATTCTTGAAGGAGTAACGGATTTTGGAATGGCAAGGACATTGTTCTGGAAATGCCATCTCAGAATAATCTGAGCTGGAGATTTTCCGTGCTTCTCACCCAGTTCTACAAAGACTGGTGCATCTAAATCTGCTTTACCCTGCATCAGTGGTCCCCAGGCTTCTACCTGAATTCCCTTTTCCTTGCAGAAGTCTCTGATTTCTTTCTGGTTCATCAGAGGATGAAGCTCAATCTGATTCATGGCAGGAATAATTTCTGTATTAGCCATAAGCTCTTCCAGATGATGGATATGGAAATTACATACACCGATGGCTCTTACTCTCTTATCTTTATAAAGCTTTTCAAGTGCTTTGTAGGATTCCACAAACTTATCTTTTCCAGGCCAGTGTATGAGGTAAAGATCCACATAATCTGTATCCAGTTTTTTAAGGCTTGTTTCAAATGCGGTGAATGCATTATCATATCCTTGGTCTGTATTCCAGAGCTTGGTGGTCAGGAAGATATCTTCTCTCTTGATACCACTCTCTTTGATTGCTCTACCAACACCTTCTTCATTTCCGTAGATGGCTGCGGTATCGATGAGTCTATATCCTGTTTTCAGCGCTTCAAGCACTGCTTCATAGACTTCATCACCGTCTTTGACTTTGAAAACACCAAAGCCTACGCTTGGGATTTCAATTCCGTTGTTCAGTTTCCATATTGGAACATTCTTCATACTAGATCCTCCTTAACATGTTGAAATACTCATATACCCATTATAAAGCAAATCTCACTGAGTTCGTGAAGGAACTGTTAATTCTCTATGGATATTGAGTCAATGACCGGAGAACAGTGCTATGGACAATGGGGTTCTATGATATAATTTGAGGGAAGAAATACCTTATGAAGAAACACCAATAAGAAGAAAATGGAGGGAATGTAATGAACGGAGCTATGATTGCCCATGATAATATGAAGGATGATCTTGTATTATTCACCATCAAACATAAGAAAATTCTGGAAAAGTTCTATCTCTATGCAACAGGAACCACGGGAAAGAGACTCATTGACGAGAC
>DATIRH010000396.1:0-2077 GCA_035469845.1 Proteiniclasticum sp.
AAAGCCTCTTTGTCTTGAAAGATTTCTCAAGACATTCCACATTCTTGCAGACGTACGCACCTCTACCTGGTTTTTTCCCGACAAGATCCAGGGAAATCTCCCCTTCCTTATTCTTTACCACGCGAATAAGCTCCTTTTTAGGCTTCATCACCATGCAACCAGTGCACATCCTCAATGGTATTTTTTTCACCTTCATACAAAACACCTCTCTTTCTTATCATTTCGACAGGTTAATTCTGTTCTTTTACAACAGTATCGTCCATCTCAGTTTCACTGTCTTCCTGAGATTCTTCATCAGAAACAGCTTCTACATCCGTTTCAGTGGCATTTGCCTCAATCTCATTATCTTCTTCTGTTTCTTCACCGGAAACAGCTTCAACATCCGTTTCAGTAACATCTGTCTCAGTAACATCCATCTCAATATCATCTGTGTCTTCAACCTCAGTGAGAACAACCTCTTCTTCAGCCAAAAGTGCTTCTTGCGCTTTCGCTTCCACACCAGCATCATACTGTTTCTTGCTCTTGATATCAATTTTCCATCCAGTTAGCTTCGCTGCAAGTCTTACATTCTGGCCTTCTTTACCGATGGCGAGAGAAAGCTGATTTTCATCTACAATAACCTTACATGAGTTCCCTTCATCGATGATGATCACATCAAGAACCTTAGATGGACTCAAAGCATTTGCTATGAATTCCTTTGGATCCTTTGACCATTTGATGATATCGATTTTCTCATTTCTCAGTTCATTGACAATGTTCTGAACTCTTGTACCTCTTGGCCCTACACAAGCACCCATCGGTTCAACTTCTGGATCATTGGAATAGACTGCTATCTTTGTTCTTGAACCAGCTTCTCTGGAAATCGCCTTGATTTCAACAATACCTTCATAAATTTCAGGTACTTCTTTTTCAAACAATCTCTTCACAAGACCAGGATGTGTTCTGGAAACAGAAATCATAGGTCCCTTTGGATTCTGCTTCACTTCCACAATGTAAAGTAAAATCTTATCATTGAACTCATAACGCTCTCCGGGGATCTGCTCGGAAGGAGTAAGAACAGTTTCTGTCTTTCCAAGGCTGATATAAATATTCCCCTTGTCCTTTCTCTGAACAGTTCCTGTGATTACATCAAATTCTTTTTCATGATACTGATTATAAAGGATACTTCTTTCAGCTTCCTTAATTCTCTGGGTTACAATCTGTTTTGCGGACTGAGCTGCCACACGCGCAAAATTTGCTGGCGTAACTTCATTTTCAACAAAATCAAGCAGTTCATATGTAGGATTGATTTCTTTCGCTTCTTCAAGTGAAATTTCATCTTGAGGATCCATTACCTCTTCAACAACCTGTCTCAAAGAATAAACCTTGATTTCACCGGTTTCACGGTCTATGTTCACTCTGACATTCTGGGCTCCGCTGTTCAAATAATTCTTTTTATAAGCTGCAATCATTGCATCTTCTAAAGTCTCAAACAGCATCACCTCGCTGATTCCTTTTTCTTCTGCTATGGCTTTCAATGCAAGAATAACTTCATCTTTCTTTTTTTCAGTTGCCTTTGCCATTTCTTCCTCCTCGTACTTGTTATAAATCAACTTCTATATTGATTGATTTCAAATTTTCAAATGTGATTTCTAATTCACTTTTTTCTTTCAGTATTACAACACCATGGTCATGAACTTCCTTCAGTATGCCTACAAATTTCTTAGCACCTTCTACAGGTTTTTTTGTCTTGACCATTACTTTTTCGCCGATTGCCTCTTCCATATGTGCTCTGGTGAAAAGGGTTCTAAAAATTCCCGGAGAAGAAACCTCCATAGTGTAATCCTCAGCAATCGGATCCTTTTCATCAAGTACTTCACTCAATCTTCTAGAGACCTTCTCGCAGTCTTCAAGAGAAATCCCATTTTCATGATCAATATAAAAACGCAATATGTTAATCCCGCTTTCATTGACGTATTCCATGTGATAAAGCTTGTAACCCAAAGCTTCGACTTCCTGGGTATATAGTCCTTCCTGGTCATTTAGTTTAGCCATTTCTTTCACCTCTTTCATAGATTAAACCAGTCGAATCTTTTAT
>DATIRH010000397.1:0-4902 GCA_035469845.1 Proteiniclasticum sp.
ATTAATTAGCACCGCACATACTGATTAATCATTATCAATTACAATTACAGAAAAGAGGAGCCAGCTGGCTCCTCTTTTCTGTAATTGTAATTGATAATGATTAATCAGTATGTGCGGTGCTAATTAATAATGATTATAATATAATAATAGTTATAATGAATCTATTTGTCAAGGTGATTTATAAAATAAGCCAAGATTCTATTGGATATAGTACAGGCCGCGAGAACTGGCACAGGTTGTTAATATTTTAACTAGATGCTATACTTCTATTGTTGCGTTTAATCGGCTCTTTGAGCTGATTTGTGATCGAAATTATGAGTGAGGTGAGCCATATGGAAGTAGAGATATGTGTCGGGAGTTCTTGTCATCTCAAGGGCTCCTATCAGGTAGTAGAAATAATGGAAAAATATATAAATAATAATGATCTGTCTGATGAAAT
The DNA here is from genome assembly GCA_035469845.1 of Proteiniclasticum sp. Classification (GTDB taxonomy): domain Bacteria; phylum Bacillota; class Clostridia; order Clostridiales; family Clostridiaceae; genus Proteiniclasticum. The sequence continues at coordinate 440 of DATIRH010000397.1, forward strand.
TCAGCTGAAGGGAAGTTTCTGTCTTGGTCATTGCACAACAGGAGTCAGTGCGAGAATTGATGGAAAAGTGCTTTCTCTTTCGCTTGACAATGCAGAAGAAGTGCTGAAAAAGCATTGGGAGGAAAGAAGAAATGCAGCTGATCAATTTCAAACAAGCAAACTGCAAGAACTGTTATAGATGTGTCAGAGCATGTCCTGTTAAAGCAATCAGATTTCAAGACCACCAGGCAATCATTGATGACACGAGATGCATCGCATGTGGACAGTGTTTTTTGGCCTGCCCGCAAAATGCCAGAGATATACAGAGTGATCTTTACAAGCTGAATGAAGCACTTTCCTCAGGGAGAAAGGTGGTTGCACTGATTGCACCATCATTCTCTGGATTCTATAGAAACAAAGGTGGGTTCATACATGGATTGAAGGAGTTGGGGTTTTCAAAAGTGGTGGAAGTGTCTTCAGGCGCTGATGAAGTCACCAAGGCTTATGAAAGCTATATAGCAGACAAAAATCCTGCCTATGCCATTTCCAGCTGCTGCCCGACAGTGAATCTGATTATTCGTCGATATTACGAGGAACTTACTGATTATCTTATTCCAGTTGTATCTCCGATGCTTGCAACAGGGAAAGCTGTAAAAGCAGAAAACAAGGAGCAGTATACAGTTTTTATCAGTCCATGTCTCAGCAAGAAGTGTGAACCTCTGACCTACGGGAATGAAGGAGCCATTGATGCAGTCATTACCATGGAAGAAATAAATCATATGCTACAGGAAAAAGATCTGGACCCAGAACTGTTAAGCCCTTATATTCCGGAAATAACCGGTAATCTATCGGGTAAAAAGTATCCGCTGAAAGGCGGTATCGGAGAAGGACTTGAAGGAACCTTAAAAAAACACGGGTATGATCTCCTTCATGTTGAAGGCATAAGTCAGGTGAAGGAAGTTCTGGAAGAGCTCTGTGCGGGTACTTTAAGCCCTACGTTTCTTGAACTGAATGCTTGTCATGAATCCTGCATATCGGGTCCATGTATTCCGAAAAAAGCCATCAGCACATTTCAAAGAAAGCAGCTGGTGAAAAAACATGTGATAGAAGGATGGCCCGAAGAGACAAAGAATCTGTCATTTGAAGGGATTGATTTATCCGCAACGTATATGAGAAATCCAATCAGGAAGAGTCTGTTTACTGAAGAAGAGATTGTGATGACATTAGGGCGCATGGGGAAAAGAAAGCCCAAGGATGAACTGGATTGCGGTGCCTGCGGTTACGACAGCTGTCGAGAGAAAGCGAGAGCTGTCCTTGAAGGAATGTCTGATGTTGAGATGTGTATGCCTTTCATGAGAACGCGAGCAGAGCATATGAGTGATATTATTTTCTATAATTCTCCGAATATGATTTTCATTCTAGATGAAGAGTTAAATATTGTACAGATCAACCCCTCAGCAGAGATGACGTTCAATACCAGGGCTGATGATGTCAGAAATCTGCCAATTCAGTATCTGCTGGAGGACAAAGGATTTAGTGAAGTTAAAAAGACCAGACAAAATGATCTGAACAGACGTATTTTTTATAAGGGAGCTGACCTTATTGTCATGCAAAGTATCATTTTTCTGCCCAAGGACAATCAGATTCTCGTAATCATGTCTGATATTACCGATGAAGAAAACAGGAGAAAAGAGCTCCAGGTCATGAAAGAGAATACCATTGCGATTACAAATAAGGTGATTGAAAAGCAGATGAGAGTCGCTCATGAAATAGCCAGCCTCCTTGGTGAAACCACCGCAGAAACAAAAATTGCGTTGAATAAACTCAAAGAACTTGTTCAGGAAGAAGGGAAGTAGATGAGCTATTACATGGATATTACGCATCTTTCATTGAACAAATACGGAGAAGAGCTCTGTGGGGATCAAATTGAAATCGCGGAGAATGGAAACAGAAAAATACTGGTTTTATCCGATGGGCTGGGAAGTGGTGTAAAAGCCAACATATTAGCCACTCTTACAGCCAAGATCGCGGTGACTATGCTGAAAGAAGATGCTACATTAGAAGATACGATAGAAACGATAACGAGAACACTTCCGGTCTGTTCGGTCAGGCGGATGGCGTATTCCACTTTTACAATCATCATGGCAGAAGACAGTGGAAAGGTAAGCATCGTAGAGTTTGATAATCCTTCCTATTTTTATTTTACTGAAGGAAAACTCTGTATGCCTGAAAAATCCAGAAGAATCATACATGGAAAGACTATCTATGAGTCTGAGATCAGGATGATACCTGGTGACTATCTCACTGTAATCAGTGATGGAGTTGTTCACGCAGGGGTAGGGAACTTACTGAATTTCGGGTGGAAGTGGGAAAATATTGAAGAGTTTATTGAGGAGCTTTCCTTCAAAAAGGAAGCTTCCGGTATGCTGGCTCATGAGATTCTCGGATATACAAGTGTGTTGTATGATCTTAAACCAGGTGATGATGCCAGTGTTCTCTGCCTATCCATGAAAGAAAAGAAAGTGCTGAATCTCTTCACTGGGCCTCCAATCCATCCTGAAGATGATGCTGTATTTGTTCGATCGTTTATTGAGTCTGAAGGTATTAAAGTGATTTCTGGAGGAACCACTGCGAATATTATTTCCAGAGAACTTCAGATTCCACTTCATGTTGATCTAAAAGAGCACACTTCCAAGTTTCCTCCTTCTGCAGTAATGGAAGGAGCAGACCTGGTTACTGAAGGAGTCCTGACCCTTGGTGAGGTGATTCTGATACTTGAAGATTTATCCGATGAGAAAAAGAGTGTGGATATTTTAAAGAGGTTGTCATCATCTGATGCCGCTGCTAGGCTCTGCAGATTGCTTCTAGATGAAGCCACGGAAGTGAAATTATGGATGGGAACAGCGGTTAATCCGGCGCATCAGCAACCAGGTTTTTCATATAATTTCAACTACAAAGTAGATCAGATCAACAAATTGAAAAGCCTGCTGGAGAGGTATGGGAGAAAGGTGCATCTCTATACAATTTAGAGTTTTCATATTGACACTTACCCCTGTTATTTTTACGAATATCGTAAAAATAACAGGGGTAAGTTATGAGAAATATCTGCGTAGATCAACTGAAGTGAAAAGTTGAAAAAAAAATATCTGTGTATTGGTTTACAAGTTATCTGGATTATGTATAATTGTATGTGACAATGATAGGAGGTAATGAATGAAAGAAGAGTTTTACAATGCATTGGAAAACTATCCGGTGGTTACGGCTGTTAAAGATTATACTGGCTTGGATCTGGCACTGAATACGGAAAGCAAAGTTGTTTTCATCCTTTTTGGAAATATCACAGATATCGCACAAATCGTAAAGAGGGTTAAAGCAAGAGATAAGATCGCAATCGTTCATGTGGATTTGATTGAAGGATTAGGGAGCAAAGAAATTGCGGCGAAATTCATCAAGTACAACACACAGGCTGACGGCATCATCAGTACGAAAGCCAACATCATCAGTGCAGCAAAAGATCTGGGACTGATCACCGTACAAAGATTCTTTCTTATAGATTCCCTTTCCTTGAAGAATGTAATCAAATACATTGAAGCAGGACATGCTGATACATATGAAGTGCTTCCCGGAGGAATGTATAAGATCATAAAAATGCTATCAAACATTTCCAATGTCCCCCTCATCGCAGGAGGATTGATTTCAGACAAGGAAGATGTTATTTCGGCATTATCTGCTGGAGCCACAGCTATCTCTTCCACTGACACTGGTATCTGGAAACTTTAATGTCAAGGTTTACAAGTATACCGGATAGTGTTAAAATTATAATATAAAAGTAAATAGTATGCTGAGAGTATAAGAGTAAGCAAAGACACCTGCAACAGGCAGGTTTCGTTGTATTGCTCTTTTTGTGTTAGGAGGGAAATTATATGTACGATGTAGCAATCGTTGGTGCTGGTATTGTTGGAGCATCAGTGGCAAGGGAATTATCAAGGTATAATCTCAAAGTGTGTTTAATTGAAAAGGAGAATGATGTATCTGAAGGTGCGACAAAAGCAAACAGTGCAATCGTTCATGCAGGTTATGACCCAGAAGAAGGAACAGCTATGGCTAGACTTAATGTCAGAGGGTGTGATCTGACTGAAGTCTATACAAAGGAACTTGATGTGCCATACAAGAAAATCGGGTCTTTAGTTGTTGCGTTCTCTGAAGAAGAGATGAAACATGTAGAAATGTTATACCATAGGGGAAATGCGAATGGTGTACCAGACCAGAAGATTCTTTCTAGAGAAGAACTGCTGAAGATGGAGCCGAATATTGGAGATACTGCTGTTGGAGCACTCTTTTCGCCAAGTGCCGGAATTGTGGGACCATGGGAATTCACCATCGCCTTGACTGAGAATGCAGTTGTAAATGGTGTGGAATTGCTCTTAGATACAGAGGTAGTTGACATTAAAAAAGAGGATGGTATTTTCACAATCTACACAGCA
>DATIRH010000398.1:0-2692 GCA_035469845.1 Proteiniclasticum sp.
ATCACCAGGTAAACTAATCATATTAAATCCTAAGGTATTAAATCCTAAGGTATTAAATCTTAGTTCATCGATATTGATCGTTATTCGAACAACCATAATGCCTGATATTGAAAGACGAGTACATTGAATGTACTATGTATAGGTGTCTATCTGTCTTCTTCATAAATCTCAAAAATAATTGCATTAAAAGTTGATGTGGAATTTCAGTTAATGACAGACATTAAAATTAGATTTTTCTAAGAGAGAGGTTCAAAATGTATAAAAAAACTCACGAATTAATTCTAGCTGGTGTGTTCATCGCACTTGGTCTGGTCCTACCCATTGCTTTCCATATGATCGGTGGCGCGGGTCAAATCTTTTTACCCATGCACATTCCCGTACTCATCAGCGGCTTCTTTTTAAGTCCGATGCTGGCGCTTTCTGTTGGTGTCATTACACCCTTTCTCAGCGGCTTAATCACAGGTATGCCCCCGCTGTTTCCAATGATGCCTATTATGATGCTTGAACTTGGTGTATATGGTTTGGCCATCAGTGTTATCCGAAACAAAGTGACTAAAAATCCTTACATTCTCCTCCTGGTTTCAATGGTCCTCGGTAGAATCGCTGCAGGGTTTATGGTTTATCTTCTTTCAGCTTTCTTTGTCACAAAGCTGCCCTCAGCAATTGTATTCATTACTGCGGCAGTGACCAAAGGAATTCCGGGTATCGCCCTGCAGCTTCTTATGATTCCAATAATCGTATTTGCAGTGAACAAATCTAATCTCACCGTTTTTGAAGGAGCAAATTAAATGCCAGATAACATGACTTCTGATAGAGAGTATTTTAACGCTCGAGCACTCGACTGGGACAAAACCTGCATCCATGATAAAAGAAAAGTGTCCTATATTGTAGATGCTCTACAGATAAAATCAACAGATCGGATTCTGGATGTGGGCACAGGGACTGGTGTATTGATTCCACATCTTCTTGAATACCTTGATGATCGTGGTCATATTACCGCTGTCGATGTCTCCGAAAAAATGCTTGAAGTAGCAAAGAGCAAGTACTCAGGGAAAAACATCACCTATCGGCAGGGAGATGTTCTGGAAATGCCCATGGATGAAAAGTTTGACCTGATCATCTGTTATTCCATGTTTCCCCATTTCAAAGAGAACAAGTTTAAAGCTATCATCATGCTGAGCCAATTGCTGAAAGCTGACGGAAAGCTTTGTATTTCCCACTCACAAAGCCGTGATGCCATCAACAGTCTTCACCATAAAGCAGGTGATGTCGTCAAGAATGACCGTTTACCAAAGATGGCCTTACTTAAACAGGCATTTCTTGATCAGGGCTTACATCCTGAGTGCGTTATTGATAACGAGGATTACTTCATAATTTCAGGAAAAAAAGCAATATAACCAAAGTAAGTTAAAAGAAGCTATGGCAATATAGCTTCTTTTTTATGCTCAGAATTCACCTGTTTTCTTTTCTTCTCCTACGCTTTCTCATAATCATTTTCCTGTTTTCTATAGGGAAACCTTAAAAAGGTCTTCTTCAGGTCTGAATCCTTTAGAGCATTCTATATGTTATTTTCTATCAATCGTTGACAACTACATTCCCAAGGAGTAATATTATCATATTCCCATATAAGAATATGTGCATGTAAAGGAAAGTGATTAAATGAATGACTTGATAAATATTTTTAAAACCTTATCCGACGAGACAAGACTTAGAATCGTCATGCTTCTGCATTTCGATGAACTCTGCGTCTGCGAAATCGGTGGAATTTTAGACGTCCCTCAACCTACAATCTCTAAAGGATTATCGAAGCTCAGAGATCTTAATCTAGTTATTGATACACGAAAAGAGAAATTTGTGTACTACAGACTGAGAGAAGACAATGAAATCCTTCAGAACATCATATCCGATATTGCCAGTCATCTGGACCAGTATCCGAGACTTCAAAAAGATTATGAGGATATCTCCACAAAGTGGAAGTATTCGAATACCCCAACCGCCATCGACACAAATATTTTATCAAAATAATTTTCTAGGAGACAACAATGTTTATATTTGAATGGATCAATAATCAGCTTCTCAAAATGGATTGGCTGTATAACTTAGTCGAATCACTGGTCGTCAACGTCTTTGGCCTCAGCATGACTGAACGCCTAGGCGCAAGCATCCACTTCTTCATCTATGACGTGGTGAAGATCTTTATCCTGCTATCCGCACTTATATTTATGATTTCCTATATCCAGAGCTTCTTTCCACCAGAAAGGACGAGAAAAATTCTCGGAAACTTTAATGGAATCACAGCCAATATACTGGCAGCTCTGCTTGGAACCATCACTCCTTTCTGCTCCTGCTCTTCTATCCCTTTATTCATCGGATTCACAAGTGCAGGCCTACCCATCGGTACGACGTTTTCCTTCCTGATTTCTTCCCCACTGGTGGATCTGGCTTCGGTCATTCTACTGGCAGGAATTTTCAACTGGAAGATTGCCATCGCCTATGTTCTTGTGGGACTGGTTCTTGCTGTCATCGGTGGAACCGTAATCGGTGCACTTAAACTTGAGTCCCATGTGGAATCCTTCGTTTTCAGTAATAACATGGAAATGGCTGATGAAGAGCCCCTGACAAGAAATGAGCGAATAGAATTTGCTATAGATCAGGTTATTGATATTGTCAAAAAAGTATGGATTTATATCCT
>DATIRH010000399.1:0-5159 GCA_035469845.1 Proteiniclasticum sp.
TACCCTGTGCTCATGGCTGCAGATATCCTGATTTATAATGTGGATTTCGTTCCAGTAGGACTTGATCAGAAGCAGCATGTGGAGCTTGCACGTGATATCGCACAGAGGTTCAACTCAAACTATTCAGATACATTTACACTGCCTGAAGCCAAAATCTCAGAGAATGCGGCGAAAATCATGGATCTTCAGGATCCTTCCAAGAAGATGTCCAAATCTGATGAAAATCAGAATTCCTATATTCTGGTACTGGATCCACCTGATGTGATCACAAAAAAAGTTTCAAGAGCCGTCACGGATTCCGTCGGCATCGTGAATTATACTGATGAACAGCCAGGTGTCAAAAACCTGATCAATATCATCTGTGCAATCAGAAATATGAAACCAGACGAAGTCGTTGCTTCATTTGTAGGAAAAGGCTATAAGGAATTCAAGGAATATGTGGCAGAAGTCATTATAGAAGAACTTGAACCCGTTCAGAAGAAAGCCAATGAGCTTCTGACCGACAAAGCGAAACTGGAAGAAATCTATTCTGACGGTGCCATGAAGGCAAATTATGCAGCCACGAAAGTGCTCAGAAAAATGCAGAAGAAAGTAGGTCTACTCCCACCAGTAAGAAAATAAGAGACTTTTAAAAGTCAATTTTAAAGGCAGCTGATGATTCAGCTGCCTTTTCCTGTGCATTTTAATCAGTTCTTTTTTGCTACAGCTGCTTTTTCATCTCCTCCAGCAGAAAGTGCACATGAGGTCCGATGATGATCTGAAAGTCCTTGTCCTGCTGAACGATACCCATGACCCCCATATCCTTCAGTCTTTCTCTGTTCACTTCATCCGGATTTTCCACTTCCAGTCGAAGCCTTGTGATACAAGCATCGACAGAAAGAATATTCATTTTACCGCCACAGGCTTTGAGCATATTTTTAGCCATTTTCTTGTAATTGGTTGAATAGAGATCACTCTCGGCTTCTCTTTTATCTGATTTGATCTCTCTGCCTGGCGTCATGATATTGAACTTCTGGATACAGTATGAGAATGAAAAATAATAGAGAAAGAAGAAAAATATGCCCATTACGATGAGCATTTCCATATTCTTTGCCATGGGTACTCTCAAGCTGAGCAGAAAATCCGTCAGACCTGCACTGAAGCTGAATCCCGCAATCCACTGAAACTCTGCTGCGATGTATAAAGACAATCCCGTAAAGAAAGCATGGAGAAGATAAAGTAGAGGAGCAACAAACATGAATGAAAACTCCAGGGGTTCTGTTATGCCCGTTAAAAACGATGCGAAAGCAGAGGTGCCCATGAAGGACTTCGTCTTTCTGATCTGCCCTTTTGTTGCAGCTCTAGACATGGCAAGTGCGGCTCCTGGAAGGCCGAACATCATGATTGGAAAGAATCCGGCGAGGTACATTCCCGTCTCTCCATAAACACCGGTGGACTGCCAGAAATTACCGATGTCATTGATGCCTATGACATCAAACCAGAAAACAGAGTTCAACGGATGATGAAGGCCAAGAGGAATCAGAAGCCTGTTCAAAAAACCGTAGATCCCAGCGCCTAATGCACCCAGTGAACTGATCCTACCACCAAATACGATCAGCATTTCATACATCACCGGCCAGATGAAGTAGAGAAGTAGGCTTACAAAAACCATAAAGAATGTGCTGATGATCGGCACAAATCTTTTCCCCCCGAAAAAATTCAGTCCATCAGGAAGCTTGAAATCATGAAACCGGTTAAACATATATGCTGCAACAAGCCCGGAAACAATTCCTGTGAACTGATTTCCGATTCTATAAAAAGCATCACTGACTTCTTCCAGCGGAATGCTCTGATACATGGCAACAGATTCCGGAGATAACATTTTTATAACAACGAGATAACAAATTAACCCTGACAAAGCGGCGGATCCATCTCTTTCTTTGGCCATACCAAGTGCAACACCCGTCGCAAAGAGGATGGGTATATTGTCTATGATGATCAGCCCCACATGAAGAAGCACGCGGGATAAGAGCGTGCTGTATCCGAAGCCGGTGGATTCAATCCAGTATCCTATTCCTACAAGTATTGCAGCTGCAGGAAGAACTGATACTGGAAGCATGAGAGATTTCCCGAGTCTCTGGCTCGCGTTTAAAACCCTGTTTCTTGCTTTTCTGATCCAATACATCATCTAGCTGATCGCCTTGTTCATATGAACCATAAGATACACCATTTCCTGAAGACTCAGATCATGGTGAAAACTCTTTTTCACAAATACCTTGATCTTCTTTTCAACGGTTTTGAAGCGCTTATCCTTCTTCAAAAACATGTCATAGAATTCTTCCACATGATCTTCCGTACTCGGCTGCTTCAGAAGGATTCTTTTTGCCAGGAATTTGAGGTGTGCGTTCAGACGCGCCAAAGAGATCTCATCTTCACTGAAATCAAAATCAAAAACCTGTTCGATGATCTCCACTATTCCGTTGGTGAAAAGAAAGATTTTTGAAATACTTTCCTTGTTTTCCCCTAATGAAGCATTGACCATATGCATGGTGATATAACCAGCTTCATGTTCTGACAGACTTACCCCTGTTGCTTCTTTGATATAGTCAAGACCTTTCAGCCCTATTTTAAATTCCTCTTCGTACATACTTCTGATTTCATGGAGCATCAGATTGGGGATTTCCAGTCCCTGCTTTTTTCTCTCCACTGCATAGGTGATATGGTCGATCATACCCACCAGTGCATTAACCGTCATTTCAATACCCAGCTTCTCGTGAGCCAGGTCCCTGATTTTCTGGGTAGCATCAATAAGCTTCATCGGTGTATCTCCGAGAAGCCTGTAAAATCTGTCCCTGCTGTCATCAAGAACTTCATAGATCTTTTCGATTCGTGATTCATCCACCAGGTCTCCCACTTTTTTCTGAAAGCCGAGCCCTGAGCCTGTAAGAATCAACTCTTCCCCATGATCCGATTGGGTTGCAACGATATTGTTATTAAACACTTTGATGATTTTCATCTACAACCTCCAAAAAACTCATATGTCCATTATAGATTGAATTCCCTCTTTTTCCTAGAGTTATCAGAACTTCACCACCTTTTCATTGCTGTTTTTCTTCATTCTCAGAAAAAACAGCAATGAAAAACGGCCATCTGATGATGACCGTTTACTGTTTATCTGATTTGCTTACAGAAGCTTCTTGAGCTCATCTGCAACAAACTGTACTTGTGGCCCTATGACCACTTGAACATTTGTCTTGGATGGTCTGATGATTCCAGCTACGCCTGCTTTCTTGATCTTCGCTTCATCAACCAGAAGGTTGTCTTTCACTTCCATTCTCAGTCGAGTAATGCAGTAGTCAAGTGATGCAATGTTCTCTTTCCCGCCTAAGCCTTCAAGAACATTTGCAGCTAGAACTTTATAGTTGGTGTCTTTGCTTAGCACTACGCCTTCACCTTCTACAACTTCATCATCTTCTCTACCAGGTGTTTTAAGATCCAGTTTCAAGATAAGGAATCTGAACAGGAAGTAGTAGATTGCACCCATTACAAGTCCAAGTGGAATCAGCATTAAGATATTAACCGCTAAAGGCATTCTTAAGCTTAAGAAATAATCAACAAATCCTGCGCTGAATCCGAATCCTGCGATCCACTGGAATTGAGCTGCAAGGAATACTGAAATACCAGTAAGTAATGCATGTACCAGGTATAGTCCAGGAGCAAGGAATACGAATGCGAATTCCATTGGTTCTGTTACACCAGTGAAGAAGGAAGAGATTGCCGCTGCCAGAAGAAGTCCTCCTGCAACCTTTCTCTTATTGTCCTTCGCTGTGTGATACATAGCAAGTGCTGCAGCTGGAAGACCAAACATCATAACTGGGAAGAAACCTGCCTGATATCTACCTACGATACCAGGTTCTCCTGTGCTTGCCCAGAAGTTACCGATGTCATTGATGCCGATGGCATCAAACCAGAATACTGAGTTCAGAGCATGATGAAGACCCGTAGGTATGAGGAGTCTATTAAAGAATCCGTAGATACCTGCTCCTACTGCACCAAGTTCAGAGATTGTTGTACCGAATGTTACAAGGCCTGAATATACTATAGGCCAAACAAAGAACAGAACTGCCGAAACCAGGATCATCGCAAAGGATGTCATGATCGGAACCAGTCTCTTACCACTGAAGAATGACAGCGCTGGTGTCAATTGTACATGTGAGAATCTGTTATACATTCCCGCTGCCACCAGACCAGATATAATACCGACAAACTGATTGCTGATTTTACCGAATGCCGCATTTACAGCTTCAGGTTCAACAGAAGTCAGCTGAGCTACAGTTCCTGTGGAAAGAAGCTTTGTTACTACAAGGAAAGCAACTAGTCCAGCAAGAGCTGCTGATCCGTCCTTATCCTTTGACATACCTAAAGCAACACCCACTGCAAAAAGGATAGACATATTGTCGATAATTGCACCACCGGCAGCAATCAGGAAAGCTGCAAGTGGGCTTCCGCCACCCCAGCCAGCTGGATCGATCCAGTATCCGATACCCATAAGTATGGATGCTACAGGAAGTACAGCGACAGGAAGCATGAGTGATCTACCGAGTTTTTGTAGATACTTCATCATAATGATAATTCCTCCTTTAATATAATATAATAAGTACAATCCATAGATTCTCATTGAAAAGCAGGACCTATGTCCAAAAAGATAAATAAAAAAAGACCAAAGAAACAAAGCAACAGTGTTGCATGCATCTCGGTCTTGCCTGGTTCCCAGTAACAATCCATGTATTTGATTTAATCTTAAGGGATTGAAAAACACTTGTCAACATATTATCAGAATTCTAAAAGTAAACAATACGTAAACACTAGATTCAACAGACTGAATCAATATTCATTCTATTATTTCAATCTAGCATATGACATGGAAAACGGGAGCCTTCTTGAAGGCTCCCGCATACTTTATAAGAACAACGATCTAAAACTTGACTGTAGGTACTGCTCGATCTGCTTCTGAAGCTTCAAATAGAGGTTCCTGCGTGAAGTTGAAGATTCCGGCAAAAATGTTCTTAGGGAACACCTGAATAGCCGTGTTGTACTTCATGGTCGTGTCATTATAAAACTGTCTTGAGTATCTGATTTTTTCTTCTGCATCTTTCAGTTCCGCCTGCAGTGACAGGAAG
>DATIRH010000400.1:0-2834 GCA_035469845.1 Proteiniclasticum sp.
CAGAAGGCAATCTGAAGGATATATCACTTGATCTTCCAAAGAACAAGCTGGTTGTTTTAACAGGCCTTTCTGGATCAGGAAAATCCACTTTAGCCATAGATACCATCTATCAGGAGTGTCAGAGACAGTATCTGGAAGCCATGGGTTATCAGGGAATCCTGAAGCCGAAGGTGGAATCAATTCTGAACCTTTCCCCCGCCATCAAGATCACCCAGAGTGAATACAACAGAAATCCGAGATCCTCCGTGGGGACCGTGACAAATATCTACACTGAACTGCGCATGATCTATGAAAAACTCCATGAAAGAACCTGCCCTTCCTGCCATGAGAAAATCCGCGCATCTCAGTGCAGAGAAGAGGTGGAGAAAGTGGAAGGTGATTTCAAGGTCCATATGTACTGCAGCCATTGCGGACATAGGATGGAGAAGCTGACCCGTGGACACTTCTCGTTCAATACCAGAGAAGGTGCCTGTGATGCATGTCATGGCTTGGGTGAAGTCATGAAGATCGATCTTCCGAAGGTGATCCATGAAGACCTGTCTCTGGAAGAGGGAGCGGTTTCCTACTGGGACCATGCTTTTAAGGATTATTCTATTGGAACTGTAAATGCGGCATTCAAGCACTATGGTCTAAGAAAGTCGGACAATCGCCCAGTGAGTGAGTTCAGTGAAGGAGAAAAAACACTCCTTTATTATGGAGCGGAAAGCAAAGAAGCCAAAGAATTCTTTAAAGATGTGACTATTCCAAAGAAAGTTGCTGACGGGCGATTCGAGGGCGTCCTTACGACGCTCTGGAGAAGGCTCAATGAAAAGGGTGGCATAACAGCTCAGCTGGAACCTTACTTTATCTCCGGCACCTGTGAAAAGTGTCATGGAGAAAAGCTTGGTGAACTGCCAAGGAGCGTACTTGTCCATGGTGAGGGCATCACAGATCTTTCCAGACGATCACTTCTGGAACTGATGAACTGGGTAGAAGGAATTGAAAAGAACCTGGACCAGCGGGAAAAATCCATGGTGGAGGTTTATCTCGATGATATGCGAACCAAGATCCGGAGGCTCATAAGTGGAGGCATCGGTTATCTGTCCCTTAACAGGCAGACAATGACGCTATCCGGTGGAGAGGCTCAGCGGATGAAGCTCGCTGCCACATTGGATTCCACGCTTACAGGCGTCATCTATATCATGGATGAACCTACAATAGGTCTTCATCCAAAAGATACTGAAGGAGTCATGCGGATTCTGAAGGATCTTAGAAATCTCGGCAATACGGTCATCGTCATCGAACATGATACTGATGTGATGAAAGAGGCGGACCATATCATAGACATGGGACCCGGAGCTGGTAAATTTGGAGGGGAAATTGTTTCTGAGGGGACTTTTGAAGAAATACAAAATGATGAACATTCCATAACAGGAAAGTATCTCAGTCAGGAGAAAAAGCATCATCTGAATCCACGAAAGAAAGATCAGGGCTTCATAGAAGTAAGTAATGCTGTGAAATTCAATCTTCAGTCCATAGACGTAGATTTTCCAGTAGGATGCCTCACTTCTGTGACAGGCGTATCCGGTTCAGGGAAATCGACGCTTGTATTTGAAATTCTTGCTCAAGGAAATACGCCTTCAGGAACGAGAGAGAATATCGTTAAAGGAACAGAGGATTTTGATGAGATCATCACCGTGGAACAGTCTCCTCTAAGTAGAATGAAAAGGTCCAATGTTGCGACCTACTCTGGACTCTACAATGAAGTGAGAAAGATCTTCGGTGGACTGAAGGATGCAAAGGAGCTGAACCTGAACGCAAAACATTTTTCCTTTAACACCAAAGGTGGGCGATGTGAAGTGTGCGAGGGTCTTGGCTACGTGACAAGCAACATGCTCTTTTTTGAAGATGTGGATGTGGTCTGCCCTGAATGTGGAGGGAAGCAGTTTAATGACGAAGTGCTTTCCGTGAAATATGCTGGCCATTCCATCCATGAGATTCTGAAGATGTCCATTGAAGAGGCAGAGATCCTGTTCCAAGGCAAAAAGACCATGGATAAGATTCTGAATCTGCTGATGGATGTGGGACTTGGATATCTCGAGCTGGGTCAGACGCTGACAACTCTTTCAGGAGGAGAAGCCCAGAGAATGAAGCTTGCAAAAGATCTCATCCAGAGTGAAAACAAAAAGAACCTCTATCTCATTGATGAACCCACGACAGGACTTCATCCCATAGATGTGGAGAAGTTCCTGATCCTTCTGAATAAAATGGTGGATGCAGGAAATACAGTCATAGTAGTGGAGCATAACCAGCAGGTCATCGAAGCATCAGATTGGGTTATCGATCTGGGGCCGGAGGGTGGAATCTATGGAGGAGAAGTCATTGCAGAGGGGACACCTCTCGAAATCAAGGAAAATGTAAGGTCTGTAACCGGGAAGTACTTAAGAACATTCTGATTTCAGGAAAAGCTGGTGGGATAAAAATAAAGTTTTATCCACCGGTTTTTCTTATTTTCAGTTGATTATCAACAGATAATGATGTTTTCCCTGTGGATAAAATGATTTTTAGAGCGTTTTTTGTGGAAAAGTGCTCATATTTTCATTGCGCTGATATTGACCCTGTGGTATTATATTGAAGTCAGCGAATTAAGCAGTAAAGACATTGACAGAACTTGCTTAAGAATGATAAAATATAAGAGCTCGCTTAGAGGGAGCACTTACACACAGTTCTTTGAAAATTAAACAGAATACAGGTAAAAAAACAAAGCGAACTTCTGAGAGATCAGAAAATCCATTCTCGAGCAATTAGAGGATGTGCAGACGGGCGACCGGATGCGAAACACTTCCATCACGGAA
>DATIRH010000401.1:0-4924 GCA_035469845.1 Proteiniclasticum sp.
CTGCAGAAGAGGAACCTGCTGAGGAACCAGCGGCTGAAAAGCATAAGATCGGTATTCTTGCTCCTGCTGTTACACATGGTTGTGTTGCTGCGGTTGCCTACAATGCTGAAGTGAGAAGCGAGGAACTCTCAGACAAGATTGAATATCAGATTCAGACCAGCAGTAATGCAGAAGAGATGACTTCCCAGCTGGATGATCTTCTGACATGGGGTGCTCAGGCCATCGTTGCATTCCCTCAGTGGGAAGGCATGGAAGTTCCAATACAGCAGGCCATTGATGATGGAATCACTGTTGTAAACTTTGATATTGAAATCGCTGCAGATGGTGTATATCGTGTTGCTGGTGACAATGAAGATATGGGTGTACAGGGTGCAAATTACATCGTGGAGAAAATCGGGGAAACAGGAATCGTTGTCATGCTGGAAGTCCCAACATCAGGTTCCGTATCTGAACTAAGAAAGAAAGGCTTTGTGGACACCATGGCTGACATTGCTCCAGATGTGGAAATCATCACTTATGCAACAAAGTTCACCCGTGAAGACGGATTGAAGGACTTTGCAGATATCCTGACCAGTAATCCTCAGATTGATGCTGTCTATTCCATGGATGATGAAACATCTATAGGCGTACTTCAGGCAATCAATGAAGCCGGAAGAACAGACATTAAAGTGGTAACCGGTGGTGGTGGTATGCAGGAATACTTCAGAATGATGCCTGAAAATGAAGACATCTGGATCCAGTCTGCACTATACAGCCCGGCAATGGTAATGGATGCTGTTGATATGGCAGTGGCCATTCTAGATGGAGAAACTGTAGAAGAAGTGAAGATCATTCCTACTACCATAGTAGACCGTGACAATTATGAAGACTTTTTAGATGAAAATTCACCATATTAAAAATGCACTTAAAAATCAAATGCTGAAGTAAAATCGAAGAGGTTATGGATTATCCATAGCCTCTTCCCTTAAAGAATGGATGTGGTTTCAGTTGAAAATCGAAATGAGAAACATATATAAGTCCTTTGGAAACAATGAGGTGCTCAAGGACGTCTCCTTTGAACTTGAGGGAGGAGAGATTCTGGCGCTCATCGGAGAAAATGGAGCGGGTAAATCCACACTGATGAATATCCTTGGTGGAGTCCTTCCCATGGACAGTGGACAGGTGCTCATTGACGGGAAGGAAGTTTCTTTTCATAAGCCTGCAGATTCCCTGGAATCAGGCATCGCCTTTATCCATCAGGAACTGAATCTCATAAACGATCTGCCGATTTTTGAAAATATGTTCCTCGGACGGGAGATCAGAAACAAGTACGGAATTCTCGATCTTGACAGCATGATCCGAGAAACCCAGGAAGTGTTTGACCGGATGAACATCGAGCTGAATCCTAAAACCATGGTGGGTAGTCTGGATTCTTCCTATAAGCAGATTGTAGAGATTGCAAGAGCCATCATGATGAATGCATCCATCATCATCATGGATGAACCCACCACATCTCTTACCGATACAGAAATCAGAAGAGTCTTTTCCATGATGAAGACCCTGAAGGAACATAACGTAGGCATCATTTTTATTTCACATAAACTTCTTGAAGTCATGAATTTCTGTGACCGTTATATGGTGCTCCGTGATGGAGTGCTGGTAGGTGAAGGACAGATTAAAGGCGTCAATACGGATTTCCTGGCCAGGCTCATGGTAGGTCATGACGTCCGGACAGAGGCTCTTCAGAGAAACATCAAGAAGAGAGAGGAAGTTCTTCGTGTGGAGAATCTTACCAGAGAACATGCCTTCAGAGACATTTCCTTCTCTGCCCACAAGGGAGAAGTCTTAGGTATTACAGGTCTTCTAGGTGATGGGCGAAGTGAGCTTTTCCTGTCCATTTTCGGCGCAGATGATTATGAGGAGGGAGAAATCTATCTCAATGGGGAACCTGTGAAGATCAGAAGCACCATGGATGCCATGGAAAAGGGGATTGGTTATCTGCCAAGAAATCGGAAAGAAAACGGCATCATCAAAGATATGGATATTTTTGACAACGGCTCCATCGTCACCTGGCCGAAGTTTGCAAGAAGAGGCATCATTGATTTTAAAAGACAGGATGAAGAATTCAGAAAGCAGGTGGACAGGCTTCGGATCAAAATGGAAAGAATGCAGGATTCCATAAACAGCCTATCTGGAGGAAATCAGCAGAAAGTGGTTCTCTCCAAGTGGCTCACAGCCAATCCGAAACTGCTGGTTCTGGACAATCCCACCCAAGGGGTGGATGTAGGTGCAAAAGAAGATATTTACGACATCATCATGGATCTCATCGATGATGATATCGCGGTCATTGTTCTTTCCAGTGAAGCTCAGGAAATCATCAGAGTATGTGACAGAGCGCTTGTCATGTATCACGGGAAAATTCAGGGAGAAGTGACAGGAACCAGGATGAACGAACATGATATTATGAAGCTTGCCACAGGTGGCAGTCTGAGCTGAAAAGGGATGGTGTAGTAGAAAGATGAAAAAAGAGAGAAAGAGCAGAAAAAGTAATTTTTTCACATGGTTCAGGGACAGATGGTCAGCGAATCCTCTGTTTAGCACAGCCGTTGCCCTCGTCATCATGATCATCCTTCAGACATTGACGCTGGGATTTGATTATGATTCCTTTGGTGCCTGGTTCTTGTCCTGGACCAATAACTGGATCAACATTCTAAGAAATAATGCCGGGGTGGGCATCATAGCCTTAGGAATGACCTTTGTCATCATCTCAGGTGGAATAGATCTGGCGGTGGGTTCCACACTGGTTGCCACCGGTGCGGTGCTCATGATGCTAATAGACAGCGGACCCAAGGGAATCCTCGGTGCCATTGGTGTCACCGGTGCGGCAGCCTTCTTTATAGCTGTTCTTCTAAGCGTTGTCTTCGGCAGTATCTTAGGTGCTCTCATCGGACTTCTTGTGACGAAAGGAAAAATTCCTCCTTTCATTGCAACTTTAGGTGCCATGAAAGTCTATCGTAGTGTGACGCAGCATTTCATGCAGGGATATAATCCCACAGTGCCAAGACCATTTTTACAGATTTCAAGTTTTAGAATCGGAAATTACATGGTGATGCCAATATTTTACTGGCTCATCATTGCAGGAATCTTATATTACATCTCAAAGCGAACGACTTTCGGACGGCAGGTCATTGCGGTAGGGTCCAATGAAAGAGCGGCGAAGCTTTCCGGTGTCAATGTCCATAAGGTGAAGCTGAAGGTCTATGCACTCATGGGGCTTCTTGTCTCACTCTCCGCCATCATCCAGGTGTCAAGAATCGGATCCATGGACTTTGCCAATGCAGGAAGCGGGAATGAGATGGATGCCATTGCAGCGGCTGTAGTAGGAGGAACCAGCATGAGCGGTGGTAAAGGGCTGATCATAGGAACGGTTTACGGTATGCTGATCATTGCAGTGATGAATAACCTTTTGAATCTTTTTGGTGTACCTCCATTCTTAAGAGAAGCATTCAAGGGGCTCATCGTGGTTATGGCGGTTCTACTTCAGAAGAAAGAATCGACATAGAGAAGCTAGTCCAGATAAAGAAAGAACGCAGATGCTATATGATATAAATTCGGTGGAAAAATGTATTGACATTATTTAGAAAGTTCTTATGAATACTACATCAAATCCGTTTAAAGGAGAGAAGATAATTATGGAAAAAATCAGAGTGGGATTTATCGGCTGTGGCAAGATTGCCCAGGTGAGACATATTCCTGAAGCAGACAGAAGAGAAGATGTGATTATTGGAGGATATTTCAACCGTACAAAAGCGAAAGCGGAGGATATGGCGGAGAAATTCGGCGGAAAAGTCTATGATACCTATCAGGAACTTCTGGAGGATGAAAGCATTGATGCGGTTGTGGTCAGTGTGGCAAATATTCTTCATGCGGATGTGACCATTGAAGCTTTGAAGAAAGGAAAACATGTCCTTTGCGAGAAGCCCATGGCCATGACGCTGGAAGAAAGCGAACTCATGGTGAAGACGGCGAAAGAAGAGAAGAAAGTGCTTAATATCGCACATAACCAGAGACTGAATACTGCTCATCAGAAAGCGAAGGAGCTTATAGCGGAAGGAGCCATCGGTAAGGTATTGACCTTCAGAACTACCTTCGGACACGGAGGTCCGGAAGAATGGAGCTCAAGTCCAGGAAAAGATGTATGGTTTTTCTATGAGGATGCAGCAGGAATGGGAGCCATGGCAGACCTTGGTATTCATAAAACGGATCTCATCGAATACCTCACCGGGCAGAAGGTGGTGGAAGTAAGTGCCATGCTGGGCACACTGGATAAAAGAGGTTCTAAAGGGAACCTCATCACGGTGGATGACAATGCAATATGCCTCTTCAGATTAAGTGGTGGGGCGCTAGGAACCATGACGGTTTCATGGACCTATTACGGACCGGAGGACAACAGCACCATAATTTATGGAAGCGAGGGGATTCTCTATATCTATGATGATCCAGAGTATCCACTGAAAATCGTGAAGAAGAATCAGGAAATTCTCACATTTGATGTGGATGAAATCCAGACCAATGAGAATCAGACCGGATCCGGTGTCATGGATGTATTTATTGAGGGAATCACAAGTGGGGAAGAAACCATTCTTTCAGGAGAAGTCATTTTATCCGCCATGAGAGCGGTATTTGCCTGTGAAGAATCTTTTGATGAAGGCAAAACTATAACCATAGAGGAGAACGGAGGGAATCAGAAGTGAAATTAGGATTTGTCAGTGCGATTTTAGCGGATAAGACATTTGAAGAGATGATCGATATTGCCAGTGAACTGGGATACGGATGTGTAGAAGTTGCCTGCTGGCCTAAGGGGAAAGCGGAAAGAAGATATGCAGGCGTAAGCCATATTGATGTGGAGAATCTGACAAAAGAGAAGATTGAACAAATCCATGCA
>DATIRH010000402.1:0-5210 GCA_035469845.1 Proteiniclasticum sp.
TTATGTTATCAAGTGGCGACACCAGATGTGAAAATTGATGAATCTGTTACAGCATACCAGGGACCGCTGGAAGAAAGCTTTAAAGAGCTATCGGAACTTGGATATGACGGCGTAGAGCTGATGACATTGAATCCGAAGGAACTTGACTGGGCAGAAGTCAAGAATCTGCTGGATAAGTATCATTTAGTAGCTGCATTGGTCTGTACCGGTGAGATCTTCGGTCAGCTGAAACTCAGTTATACAGATCCTGATGAGGAAATAAGGAAAGAAGCAATAAGACGAACAAAGGAAATCATTGATTTTGCGGGATATCTCAAAGCGGATATAAATATTGGAAGAATCAGAGGTCAATACAACAGAACCTTAACTAAGAAGCAGACCTGGAACCTTGCGGTAGATGCATTCAAAGAGATAAGTGTATATGCAAAAGAAAGAAATGTAAGAATCGCACTGGAGACAGTGACGATCATGCAGACCAATTTCATCAACACCTTAGAAGAAGGACTGCAGATGGTGATGGATGTGAATGAAGATAACTTCAGACTCATGATGGATATTTTTCATCTCAATCTGGAAGAGAAAAATATCTACGATGCCATCAGAAAGTATCAAGCGTATAACATTCATGTGCATCTTGCAGATAACAACAGGCGATATCCCGGTCACTGCGGACTGGACTTCGAAAAAATCATCAGGACACTCAAGGAATCTGGTTATGAGGGAACTTACAGCACTGAGATCTATCAGATTCCAGATCAGAAAACTGCTGCAGAGGAATCCATCAGACACTTGAAACCAATTTTAAACAGCATTTATCAGAATTAGAATTATACATAGGAGGAAAGAGAGAATGACTGAAGAAAAAGTACTGGCGTTAAAAGAGCTGACCCTTAGATTCCGAAATGATCTTATAGATATTCTGCATCATATACAGACGGGACATCCGGGAGGTTCATTATCGGCTGCGGAAATCGTGACCACTCTATACTTTGACAAGATGAATATTGATCCTAAAAACCCTAAAGGTGAAGGTCGAGACAGGTTTATCATGTCCAAAGGACATGCATGCCCAATTCTCTATATCAATATGGCTGAAAGAGGGTTCTTCCCGAAGGAAGATCTGATGAGTCTGAGACAAATAGACAGTCACTTGCAGGGACATCCTTGTGCACATAAAACACCTGGAGTCGAACTCTCAGCAGGACCATTAGGTCTTGGACTTGGAGCAGGTCTGGGTATGGCTCTTGGAGAGAGAATGAAGAAAAGTGATGCATACACATACGTCCTCATCGGAGATGGTGAAGTTCAGGAAGGCGGAATATGGGAAGCGGCCATGGCAGCTTCAAAATACAAAGCAAACAACCTCATTGCCATTCTAGATCATAATGGTGTGCAGCTGGATGGGACTCTTGAAGAGATCATGACCATAGGAGACGTTGGAGCGAAATTTGAAGCCTTCGGGTGGAATGTCATCCATTGTGATGGGCATGATATTGCTTCATTCTCCAATGCAGTTGATGATGCTAAGACTTCAACTAGTAAACCGAGCATCATCATAGCAGAAACTGTGAAAGGTAAAGGCGTTTCCTTTATGGAAGGGAAAAATGTCTGGCATGGTAAAGCTATCGGGCTGGAAGAATATAAGAAAGCGAAAATGGAACTGGGAGGGCTAAGTTAATGGAAAAGATGATTGCGATACGTGATGCTTATGGTGAAGCCCTACAGGAGCTTGGCAGAGAAAATGAAAAGATCGTTGTATTGGAAGCGGATGTGGGAAGTTCTACAAAGAGTGTTCTTTTCGGAAAAGAGTTTCCTGAAAGATATTTCAATGTAGGAATCAGTGAATTCAACATGGTTTCCATGTCAACAGGTTTTGCGAGTCAAGGATTCATACCTTTTGTCAATACATTTGCCGTGTTCATGACAACAAGAGGCATTGATCCCATACAGACACTTATCGCCTATGATTCGATGAATGTAAAGTTATGCGGAACCTATGCCGGATTATCAGATTCTTATGATGGTGCAAGTCATCAGGCGATAACCGACATGGCCTTCATAAGATCAATCCCGAATATGACCGTTATATCTGTCAGTGATGCAGTGGAAACCAAGAAAGCAGTTAAAGCCATATCAGATTTCAAAGGACCAGTGTATCTTCGTTTGAGTAGAGCTCAGGCTCCAGTATTTTTTGACGAATCATACGCATTTGAAATTGGTAAAGGTGTTGAGGTAAGATCCGGAAAAGATGTAACCCTCGTTGCCACAGGAACCATTCTCCACAATACATTACGCGCCGCAGAACTTCTAGAAGAAGAAGGAATCATGGCGACTGTACTTAATATACATACAGTAAAACCGATTGATGAGAACATCATCATAGATGCTGCAAGAAAAACCGGTGCTGTGGTAAGTGTAGAAGAACATAGCATCTATGGAGGTCTCGGAAGTGCTGTAGCTGAAGTGCTCTCAAGAAATTGTCCGACACCGATGGAATTCGTTGGAGTCACGCAGTTTGCTGAATCTGGTGATTATGACGAACTTCTGAAAAAATATGGACTTAGCCCAGAAGCGATTAGAGATAAAGCAAAAGCAGCAATGGCGAAGAAAAAAAATTAGGTTATAAATGTAAAAAAGTTATGTGAAATGAAAGTGAGGACAATAAATGAGAGAATCAATACATAAATATTTCCAGATCGGGACCATACAGTGGATGAGTCATCCTGGAATGGATGTACTGGAATCCATAAAGAAAATCGCAAAGGATGACTTCTTTGATGCCATAGAGATCGGACAGTTCAAGGATGATGCAGTAAGAGAAGAGGCGAAGAAGATCTTAAGACAGTCTCATCTCAAAGTATGTTACGGAGCACAGCCAAGAATCCTTGGACCTAAGCTGAATCCTAATGCGATTGAAGAAGAAGAGAGAAAGAAGGCTGAAGATACTTTAGTCGAAGCCATTGATGAAGCCAAGGAGCTTGGTGCAACAGCCATAGCATTTCTTGCAGGTAAATGGGAGAAAGAAACAAAAGAAAAAGCTTATGAGCAGCTGCTGAAAACCACAAGAGCGGTGTGTGATTATGCGAAGACTAAGGATATGACAGTCAATCTTGAAGTTTTTGATTTCGATATGGACAAAGCGGTTCTCATCGGACCTGCTCCATATGCTGCAAAGTTTGCACAGGATATGAGAACAACTCATAACAATTTTGGTCTCATGGTGGATCTTTCACACTTCCCAACAACTTATGAAACATCTAAATTTGTTATCCAGACACTGAAACCATACATTAATCATTTTCACATGGGAAATGCGGTTATCAAGGAAGGTTACGAGGCTTATGGAGATCAGCATCCTAGATTCGGATTCCCTGATAGTGCAAATGATGTGGAAGAGCTTTTAGACTACCTGACAGTACTTAAGGAAGAAGGATTCTTCAATGCGAAGAACCCCTATGTGCTTTCATTTGAAGTCAAACCTTGGGGAGATGAAGACCCTGCAATCATAATGGCAAACAGCAAGCGTGTCTTAAGACGTGCTTGGGCACTACTTGAAGATTAGATAAAGGGAGGTAATTTAATTGAAAATTGTAATATTAGACGGATATACCGAGAATCCTGGGGATTTATCCTGGGATGAACTTGGAAAGTTTGGTGAATTGACAGTATATGACAGAACAAAGGAAGAAGATGTGGTAGCAAGAATCGGAGATGCGGAAGTGGTCTACACCAACAAAACACCGATAACAAGAGCAACTTTTGAAGCTTGTCCAAGCATCAAATTCATCAGTGTACTCGCTACAGGATACAATGTTGTAGATGTGGAAGCTGCGAAGGAAAGAAATATACCTGTAACCAACATCCCTACCTACGGAACAGACGCTGTTTCACAGTTTGCCATCGCACATCTTCTCGAGATGTGTCATCATGTGGGCGAACATTCAGAAGCAGTAAAGAACGGAGAATGGACTAACAATGAAGACTGGACATTCTGGAAGCATCCGCTCATCGAACTTGCAGGTAAGACCATGGGAATCATCGGATTCGGCAGGATCGGTCAGGGAACAGGAAGAATCGCACAGGCACTTGGCATGAAAGTCGTTGCCTACGATGCGCATACTAGACCTGAACTTGTTTCAGACACCTGTAAATATGTGGAACTGGATGAACTCTTCAAAGAATCTGATTTTATCTCCCTTCACTGTCCTTTATTCAAAGAAACAGAAGGAATCATAAATAAAGACAACATCGCAAAAATGAAAGATGGAGTCAAGATCATCAACACCAGTAGAGGACCTCTGATAGTTGAAGAAGATCTTAGAGATGCACTAAACAGTGGAAAGGTAAGCGGCGCTGGTGTGGATGTTGTATCAACAGAACCGATAAAGGCTGATAACCCACTACTTCAGGCCAAAAATATATACATCACTCCTCATATCGCTTGGGCACCTAAAGAGTCCAGACAGAGACTCATGGACATCGCAGTGGACAATCTAAGAGCGTATGCTGAAGGCCAACCGATCAATGTAGTGAACCTTTAAAAATACACTCTAAAACCTGAAGGATGAATGGGAGTGATGATAAAATGAAAATTGTGGTAGCCATTGATTCATTTAAGGGAAGCTTAACTTCTCTGGAAGCTGGAGAAGCCATAAAGGAAGGGATCTTAAAAACAGGATCTCATGAAGTATCCGTTAAGCCGCTGGCAGATGGAGGGGAAGGAACCACCGAAGCTTTCGTTACAGGATATGGCGGAGAATTCATAAGCTGCCTTGTCAAAGGTCCTTTAGGAAAAGAAGTGGATGCAACATATGGGTATCTCCAAGAGAAGAAAATGGCCATCATTGAGATGGCGTCCTCTTCTGGAATCACCTTAATAACCGAAGAAGAAAAGAATCCGCTGAAAACAAGTACATTCGGATTTGGAGAAATGATTGCAGACGCCATGGAGAAGGGATGCAGAAACTTCCTACTCGGTATCGGTGGAAGCGCTACTAACGACGGAGGCATAGGGATGCTCTCTGCTCTAGGATTTGAGTTTCTGGACCAGAACGGAGAAAGGGTTTCACCGGATGGAGAAGGTCTCTCAAAGATCGCAAGTGTGAGAAAAGAGAACGTGCATCCACTACTTTCCATAGCAACCTTTCAAGTAGCCTGTGAGGTGAATAATCCTCTACTGGGACCCAATGGAGCAACATCCATCTATGGAC
>DATIRH010000403.1:0-10905 GCA_035469845.1 Proteiniclasticum sp.
ATAGATACCCATTCCTTGTTGTCGGTTTCAAGTAATGTCGCAGATTCACCTGGTTTAAAAACATATGCTTCAGTTGTATTGTCTGGACTAGTCACAGTTTTCAGCTCTTTCAGTAATTTGACCTCTGTTTCAAAGGGATAAAAATCTTTTTCTTCTTTCAGAAGCTCATCCTCTTCCGTGAGAAGATAGCTGTCATCATAAAACCAGGTCTGAATAACTTCACCTCGTGTTCGAGTACTGATTCTGCCGTTTCCATCGAGCTTTACGTCTCCAACAGTGTCCGAGCCCGGATATTTTCCGAGGAAGCCCTGTATTTCAGCAAGTTTTGTGAGTTCACCGTTTTTGTATCGATAGAATACGGTGAGAAAATCAGAGCTTGGGCCTTCTTCACTGACCGCAATTTCAAGATAGGAATCTTTGCTGCTGATATTCACTACATGAAACAGCGGGTCGATCATGGACCCTTCATAGGTTATTTCTTCATCATTCACGAGAAGTACATAAGAAAGTACTTCATCGTAGTACGGGTTCTTTTCAGTTTTTAGCATGATCTGATCGATGGAACCGTCTCCATCAAGATCGATTTCAGCTGTTATTTCCTTGTCGTATTTTTCTTCCTGTGAAGGAGCTTCATTTATCTGGATATCGAGGTATGGCCCTACATCAGGAGGAAGTTCAGTTTCAGGCTCTTCTGCGAGAGGTTCTTCTTCCACTGGATTTTCTTCAGCGGGTTCTTCTTCGTCTACAGGACTATTTGTGGCGGTTTCTTCTGGAACGTTGTTCTCAACAGTACCTATAGGTACACCAAGTTTCGAACATCCTATGATCAGCGCTATAAAGACTGCTATGAGAATCAAGGTTGATAATGATTTTTTCATTGATTTTCACCTCTTTATTTTCCTGATTTCATCTTATATCAGAAAGAGAGATTTTTAATGACAAATTGATTAAACTCTAAGAGAATCAACAGTTATTTCATTATCTGATATTCAGTTTCTTTCGCTCCAGAAACTCTTTCATGTGTGGTCTTAATGGTTTGGAAAACATTCTTGAAATCTGTTTAGTCCAATTGTCACTGCGGTCACCAGCAGTCCTTTTTGAGTAATAGGATTCCGTAAGTTCATCATATTTCTGCAGCAGTTCCACTTCATTTGCAATCAGGTAACTGTCTGTCTTCAAGATGATTTCAAGTGGTAGTCGTGGCTTGATTTCATTTTCTACGGCAGGATATCCTAGGCACATACCGAATAAGGGATAAGTATGATCTGGCAGATCCAGAAGTTCAGAAACGACATCCGGATTGTTTCTGATTGCGCCGATGTAAACACCACCCAGGTCCATGGATTCGGCTGCAAGTATAACGTTTTGGGCCATGAGTGCCGTATCCACTGTTGAGATGATAAATGCCTCTGCTTGACCATAAACCATCTTCTCCTCATGAAGGGTAGTGGAAAGTCTTGCCCTTTCAAGATCCGCAACAAACACGAGAAATAGAGGTGCATCTATTACATGAGCCTGATTCCCTGCCAGTTCAGCGATGATTTTTCTCTTTTCCGGGTTTTTGACATTGATTACCGTATAAGCCTGGATGAAATTTGAGGAAGAAGCGCTTTGTCCCGCTTCAATCAGTTCCCGAAGCATTTCATCACTGATCGGATAATCTTTGAAGTTCCGCACACTTTTATGATTCTTCATAAGCCTTATTGTTTCATTCATGGCATATTCCTCCTGAGCATTTATTCTCATTTTATCACTTTTAGGTAGAAAACGCCCACCTCAAAAATGATGTGAATCATTTCAAGTGGTTGCAGTTCAATATTGCAAGTAATGAAATGATTCAGTGTATAATAGAATGAATAGAGATCAAAGTATTAGAATCAATTAAAAGAGATGAATGGAGAGAATTGATATGGAAAAAATCAGATACGGCGTCATGGGTACTGCAAGAATCATAGATCGCTTTGTGGCTGCAGTAAGAGCTTCGGAAAAAGGTGAAATCCACGCCATTGCCTCAAGAAGTCTTGATAAAGCCAAAGAAAGGGCACAAGAACTAAATATCGATACGGTTTATGGAAGCTATGAAGACTTGGTGAAGGATCCTGACATTGATGTCATTTATGTGCCTACGATCAATCATGCACACAAAGAGAACGCGATGCTGGCATTAAACAGTGGTAAGCATGTCCTGGTGGAGAAGCCGATGACCTTAAGCGAAAAAGATACCAGAGAACTTTTCGAGCTTTCTCTTAAGAAAAACCTTTTTATCATGGAAGCCCAGAAATCACTTTTCCTGCCCATCACCGATGAAGTGAAAAGAATCATAAAAGGAAATGAAATCGGGAAAGTTCATTTGTATGAATACACAATTTCTATTCCAGAAGTAGGATTCAAATGGTTCTATGACAAGAAATCCGGAGGGGGAGCACTTCTTGGAAGCGGGAATTATATTCTTGCGCATGCCATGCATCTGACAGATGAGAAGTTTATCGCCTCAAGGGGACTGGCTACACTGTCCGATGAAGGTGTGGATCTGCAGTGTTCTTTTATACTGAAAACAGAGAGCGGAATTCTAGTGGATGGTAAAATAACGACACTTGTTCAGGGAGAAAGCATTCTCAGGATCTTCGGGGAAAAAGGGAAGATAGAGATTCGAGATTTCTGGAAAGCCCGTCAGGCCAATGTTGAAATATATGGAAAAGGAATCAGAGAACTTCGCTATCCTGTGGAGTTTGAAATGGTTTATGAAGTGAATCATGTCAATGAGTGCATAGAAAAAGGTGTTCTTGAAAGTCCTGTCATGAAAAAGGAGTACTCTATTGAATCCTCAAAATTCATGGATCATTTATGGGCTGATTTTCTTGAAAACAGCTGATAGTGATGGATAGATTGTTAAAAATTAACGAGAATTTGAACAAGATGGTAAGAAACCATTACTTTTCATTCATAGTCCTTGTACCTTCTAGTGCAATATCATAGAATGAGTACAATCAGAAAATCATACAGATCAGTATCTTATGAAAAATTTTTGTGTAAAAAGGAGAATGAACCATGATTTCAAAGAAAATTATCAGTTTACTTATGGCGTCACTGATGTCCGTAGCCTTATTAGTAGGGTGTGGAACAGACACTGATACACCTTCTGATACACCGGCAGAGACACCAGCAGAAACTCCTGGAGAAACACCAACTGAGAGTGAAGAAGGATTGGAACTGACCATAGAAGAACTTGCAGAGTTTGATGGTCAGGATGGGAACAAAGCATATATTGCCGTCGATGGAAATATATACGATGTGACTGATCTTCCACCTTGGGCTGGAGGAATACATAATGACTTTCCTGCAGGACAAGACTACACTGAAGAAATAAAAGAAGTTTCACCCCATGGACTCACCCCGATTGAGGATCTTGAGCCTATCGGAACAATTGTAGAATAACTAGATCTGATAAAACTACTGTAAAACGAGCAGAATTAATCTGCTCGTTTTTCCATGTAAAAATATGATTGCAGCTAAAAGATGATCACAATAACCGTGATGTGGATTAAGGGATTTGTCCGTAACAAAATAAAGTATGTAATAGTATCAATATAGTATTATAATAAAAGTAAAATGCTACATATGGAGGATGACTTGATGCTTATTGTAAAGCTAGCTTTATCAAAGAAGGAATTAGATGATTTTGTGATGCTGCCATTTAAATTATATCAAGGTGAGGATGCCTGGATACCTCCACTCATTTCAGACTTCAAGAAATATATCATGGGAAAAAACAACGCTTTGAATCAGGCGGGTGAGAACGAGCGAGTCATGGCCTATCTTGATGAAAAGCCTGTGGGCAGATTACTGGTTGGAGTGAATACAGAGCTCAATGAATATAAGGGGTACAAAGATGGCTATATCGCCCTTTATGAGTGCATTGATGATGATGAGGTGTCAGAGAAGCTTCTTGAATATGCTGAAAATTATCTCAAAGCAAGAGGAATCGAGAAAATCAAAGGACCTTTATCGCTTCCGGGCGGAGATGATTATCGGGGATTTCTCATTGATAACTTTGAAGATCCTACACTTATCATGAACACCTACAACAAAAAATATTATAATGATCAGTTTCTGAGTTTCGGATTTGAAAAATATTATGACTGTTATGCTTATAAGGGGCTCTTCACTGAAGAACACAAGCAGCGTCTTGATAAGATTATTCCCTTTGTGAAGAAAAGATATAAATTTACAGTTGAACCATTGGATCTTAAGAATATTGAACGAGAAATAAGAGATGTGAAAGAAATCATCAATAAAGCCATGCCGAAAGAATGGGATGACTTTATGCCACCTACAGATGATGAGATCAGAATCATCAAGGAACAGCTTATTCCTTATGCAGACACTGATTTTGTCTATATTGCAAGAGACGAAAATAGAAAACCCATCGGGTTTAACATTGCCTTGCCAGACTACAATCAGGTCCTGAAGAAATTAAATGGAAGACTTTTCCCTTTTGGTATCTTCAAATATCTATATTACAAAAGAAAGATAGACCGCATTCGTATCTTCACACTTTTTGTAGTTCCTGAATACCGAAAGAAAGGAGTCACGGCTGCAATTTATTATGAAGGCATAAAGAGGGGATTAGAACGTGGATTCAAGTATGTTGAAGGATCAACAATCTGGGAATACAATAAGGCTATGATGAATGATGCATTAGGATTTGTGGAAAAGCCTTATAAAACATACAGAGTATATTATAAAAACATATAGAATATCTTATAATGAAAAACAATTGAACAGGATTCAAGGGGAGTAATCTGAATGGAGCTTAACATGAGCAAAATTCAGATTTTCTCTATTTTAGACCAGAATTGTCAGATATTCAGTTTATCTTTAATGCTTTCTCCATTTTCTGTATCTTTAGATAATAAGAATAATCTTTCTTATTGTTATAATGGTGTTATTAGTTTCAGGAGGTAAATCATATGAATAATAAAATTCTAAAGAGAAAAGATGTTGATGAAAAGAGAACCTGGGATCTTTCAGCTATTTATAAAAATGATAGTGAAGCTGAATATGCAGTAAAGGAATTGACTGAGCTGGCAGATAAAATTGTGGACCAGTATAAGGGAAATCTTGTGAATGTAGCCAACATCAATGACTGTCTTGATGAACTCAGGAAAGTCAACGTATTAAGCGGGCTGATTTCGAGCTACAGATTTCTGGCAGTCAGTGTTGATATGACAAACAATGAGAATCAGTCTAAAAGCATGGAAGCATCAAATGTTTTATCGAAGGTTATGAGTAAACTATCTTTCGTTGAAGGTGAAATACTGGAAAATGATGAGACTATAATTGAAAATGCCATGGAAGAAAGTGCAGAAAACAGACATTTTCTGGAAGATCTTTTAAGAGGCAAGCCTTATGCATTAAGTATTGAAGTGGAAAAAGCACTGGCTACGCTTTCATCGGTGATGAATTCACCAATGTCCATATATAACAAAGCGAAGCTTCAGGATATGGATTTTGGCACCTTTGATGTGGATGGGAAAACCTATCCATTAAGTTTTGTCTTATTTGAAAATCATTATGATTATGATAATGACATCAAGGTCAGGAGAAAAGCATTCGAAGCATTTTCGAATAAACTGAAGGATTATGAGAATACAGTGGCAGGGGTATATCAGACACAGGTTCAGAAAGAAAAAGCCATGGCTGATCTTAAGGGGTTTGATAGCGTGATTGATTATCTTCTCTTTGATCAGAAAGTGACCAGAGAAATGTATGACCGTCAGATTGATGTGATTTACAGTGAGCTTGCACCACATATGAGAAAGTATGCCAGACTGCTTAAAAAAATCCATGGAATCGATAAAATGACATTCAATGATCTGAAGCTTTCGGTTGATCCGAGCTATGAGCCTCCTATCACGGTAGAAGAATCCAAGGCCTATGTCATGGACGGACTTAAAATAATGGGTGAAGACTATGTTGAGATGATCGACCGTTCTTTCAAGGAAAGATGGATCGATTTTGTACAGAACAAGGGGAAGTCTACAGGAGCATTCTGTTCCAGTCCTTATGGAAGACATCCGTTTATTCTGATCAGCTGGACTGAAAGAATGAGAGAGGTCTTTGTGCTTGCCCATGAGCTTGGTCATGCAGGACATTTCTATCTGTCCCAGGAGAATCAGAATATCTTTGATTCAAGACCTTCACTGTACTTTATTGAAGCACCATCAACAATGAATGAAATGATCATGGCAAATTATCTGCTGAAACAGAATGACGAGAAGCGATTCAGAAGATGGGTCCTATCCTCTATGATTTCAAGAACGTATTATCATAACTTTGTGACGCACATGCTTGAAGCACACTATCAGAGAGAAGTGTATAAGATCATTGATGCAGGTGGAAGTGTCCATGCTGCAAAGCTGAACGAACTTACAAGAGAAACGCTTGAAAACTTCTGGGGTGAGGAAGTGGAGATCAACGAAGGGTCAGAAAATACCTGGATGCGCCAACAGCATTATTACAAGGGATTGTATCCTTACACATACAGTGCCGGACTCACCATTGCCACTGAAGTATCAAAGAGAATCCTAAGTGAAGGAGAACCTGCTGTAGAAGACTGGAAAAACGTGCTTAAAACTGGAGGACAGAAGAATCCTGTAGAACTGGCAGCCATGGCGAAGGTGGATATAACAACAGAGGAACCGCTGCGAAACACCATTGCATATATTGGTGAAATCATAGATGAGATTGAAAAGCTGACAGAAGAATTGGGAGAAGAATTATAATCTTAATAAAAGGTTTACATAAACGTGTTGATTAATAGTTTGATTTACTTAATAATAGTATACAAGAGAAGTTCTTATGATGAATGATATATTGATGATAGAGTTGTGCTTAATCCTATCTAAATCATATCTTCAGCGTGAAGACCAATCCATAATAAATGCGAGAAGGAGAAGAAAGAATGAGAAGACTGATTAATGACCCCTACGAAGTAGTAGAAGAAATGTTATCCGGCTATGTGAAAGCACATCCAGATTACGCGAAATTACTTGAACATGATGGAAGAGTTGTAGTAACAACAAAACCAGCTACCGGAAAAGTTGGCGTAATCATCGGAGGCGGATCTGGTCATGAACCACTATTCCTAGGATATGTTGGAGAAAATTTTGCGGATGCAGCTGTTATCGGTAATATCAACACGTCTCCTTCACCAGAACCTTGCTACAATGCTGTAAAAGCAGTAGACCAGGGTAAAGGATGCATCTATCTTTATGGAAACTATGCTGGAGATGTCATGAATTTCGATATGGGTGCAGAGATGGCGGCAGAAGATGGAATCCGTGTAGAAACTGTACTGGTGACTGATGATGTGGTCTCATCTGAGAACATCGAAGACCGTAGAGGTATAGCCGGTGACCTGTTTGTCTTTAAAGCAGCGGGAGCAGCAGCAGCCAAAGGCATGGACCTTGATGGTGTTGTAGCAGCTGCAAAGAAATGTAACGATAACACAAGATCTATGGGTGTTGCATTATCTTCATCCACAATTCCTGTAAAAGGTGGAACCATTTTCGATATGGAAGACGGAGATATGGAAATCGGAATGGGTATTCATGGAGAGCCAGGAGTCAGAAGAGGAAAGATAGAACCTGCAGATCAGGTGGTAGACGAAATCATGGAACATATCTTCAAGGATTTCGAACTGAAGGAAGGCGATGAAGTCTATACACTGGTAAATGGTCTTGGTGGTCTGCCTCTCATGGATCAGTACATTATCAATAATCATCTGGAAGAAGTGCTTACCGGAAAAGGAATAAAGGTTTACAAAGCTCTTGTAGGAAACTACGCAACTTCCATGGATATGATCGGAATGGGTATTACCATCGTCAAAGTTGATGATGAGCTTAAAGAGCTTCTGGACTACCCTGTAGATACTCCATATATGAGCGTCAGATAGAAGAAATAGATATAAATCTAAGAATATCCGCTGCATGGGATGTAGCGGATATTCTTAGATTACAAAGTGATTATTTTGGAAAGGTGTTCATTAGCGTGTATAATAAAGACATAATTACATTTTGAGGAGGGAACGCAATGGTTTTTAACAAAGTGTTTTTCAAGAATTTTATTTTAAGGCTGATTCCCATGTTTGAAGAAAATCGAGATTTTCTGTCACAACTGGATTCGGATATTGGTGATGGAGACCATGGGATCAATATGTCCATTGGCTTCAGAGAAGTGGAGAAGCAGCTCGATAAAATCTATGAAGAAACAGAAGATATATCTAGCTTCAACAGAAAAGTCGGAATGGTCATACTCGGAAAAGTTGGAGGAGCAGCAGGCCCCCTTTATGGAAGTCTTTTCATGAAGGCTGGAGATGATGTGAAAGGAAAAAATGAACTATCATTTGCTGAGCTGATCGGATTTATTGAAAACGGCATAAAATCAATTGAGATGCGCGGAAAGGCAGTGGTTGGAGACAAAACCATGGTCGACGCACTTAGACCGGCAATAGACAAGATGAAAGAAAAAATTGATTCAGATAAAGACGAAATTGAAATCTTCGAAGAATTTGTTCAGGAACTGAAGGATGGATCTGATAGAACAATTCCGCTTATTGCAAAAAAAGGCAGAGCAATGAGACTTGGAGAGAGAGCTATAGGATTCAGAGATCCAGGTTCCTATTCCTCATATCTAATTTATAAGGAAATGCTGGAAGTAATGAAGAATCTCAAAAACGGGTGAATAAGATGAAAAGAAAGCCGATTGTCGGTATGAGTCTTAAAATCTATGTAAATAAGATGGATGAGGCTGTATCAATGGCGAAAGAAGTCATAAGGAAGTTAAGTGTAGTGGAGGATGTGGATGTCTTTCTCATTCCTTCCATGGGTACGATTTATCCTGTGGCAAAAGCATTGGAAGGATCGGGTATTCTTTATGGGGTGCAGAACATCGCACCTTTAGAAAATGGAGCCATGACTGGAGAGTTTTCTATAGAAAGTGCTGTGGACTTGGGCTGCCATCTTGTAGAACTAGGACATGCGGAGAGAAAAACAATTTTCAAAGAAGAATATAAAATGATCAATGAGAAAATCAGATTGACGATCCGAAAGGGTCTTATGCCCATTGTCTGTGTAGGAGAAACAGATAAAAGCCCTGACAGGAAGAAAGAACTTGGTGGTCAGATTGAAGCGCTTTTACTGGATATACCAAAAGCGTCCTTAACCAATCTTGTACTGGCGTATGAGCCTGAGTGGGCAATAGGAAAAGAAAAACCTGCACAGCCTCAATATGTTCATCAGTCTATGAGGATGATTCGAGAGATTTTAGAGAAGCTATATGGAAAATCAGTCAGCGAAGAAATCAGACTGATTTATGGTGGTTCTGCAAATAAAGAAAATGCGAAAGAGCTGGTTTCGTCAGAAGATATAGATGGGCTTTTCATCGGCCGATTTGGTCATGAAATCAGTAATTTTCTGGAAATTGTCAATACTGTAAAAGAAACAAAGGAGGAGAAATCATGAAAATCGCAATTGGATGCGACGAAATGGGTTTTGAATTGAAAAATCATATTATGAGTGTGTTAAAAGACAACGGTTATGAATATGAGGACTTCGGTTCTTTTGAAAATGAAAAAATACTATATCCGAATATTGCAGAAAAAGTGGCAAAAGAAGTTGCAAGCAAGAATTTTGATAGAGGTATTCTTATCTGTGGAACAGGAATAGGCGTCGCGATTACAGCAAATAAGGTTCACGGCATAAGAGCTGCACAGGTAGCTGATATCTATCAGGCTGAAAGAGCTGCAAAAAGCAATGATGCAAATATCATCACCATGGGAGGACTTACAACCGGAAAAGCTGTAGCTGAGATGCTTACGCTGGCTTATCTGAAGAGTGAATTTCAAGGTGGAAGATCCTTGCCGAAAGTGGACAGGATGAAAGAAATAGACGATAGTTACAGAGGAAAGTAACATCACTGAATAGTGCCTATAAAAGTTTGTGAGAACTCTAATAGGCACTATATCTGTGTTTTGGAGGATTTATGGATTTTTTAGAGAAGTTTAATGAATTACTTGTGGAGTATGGATTTAAGATTTTAGGGTTTATTGTAGTTCTAGTTGTCGGATGGTGGCTGGCAAAATATGTGGTAAGACTCATTGAGAAGTCCTTATTCAAAAGCAAGCTTGATGTTTCGGTGCACGGGTTCATATTAACGCTTTCAGGATTTTTCCTGAAGCTGATAGTTCTTATTACTTCAACGACGATCATCGGTGTTCCTCCGACAACGTTTATTGCCATGTTGTCGGCAGCCGGATTAACGATAGGTCTTGCTCTGAAGGATAGTCTTTCGAATTTTGCAGCAGGGATGCTGCTGCTCATTTTCAGGCCATTTAGTGTAGGAGATTATATTCAGACATCGGATGTATCTGGAACAGTACTGTCCATTCAGCTGCTTTATACTTCGATGAATACAATCGACAATAAACGAGTAATGGTGCCAAATGGCCGGCTGTTCACATCCCATATAACAAATTACAGTATTGAGCCCTTTAGAAGGATTGATATGGTGTATTCTGTAGCCTATGGTACAAATGTTCTAAAGGTGAAAGAAGTGCTGATGAGCATAGTGCTTAAAAATGAAATGATTTTAGATGAACGTGGAGTGATTTTAGGTGTATGTAATCACGGTGGAAGTTCAATTGATTTTGATCTTAAAGTTTGGGTAAAGAGAGAGGATTATTTCCCGGTATCCTATGCATTAAATGAAAATGTGATTATGGAATTCGAGAAAAATAATATTGAAATTCCATATCCAAGACGAGATGTAATAGTGACGATGAATAAGAGAGATGAAGAAATAAGTAAAGAGACACTTGATGATAAAGAAAAATAGTTTATGTTA
>DATIRH010000404.1:0-4591 GCA_035469845.1 Proteiniclasticum sp.
GTATTTGTTTCCCTGATTAACCAATCCAGAAATTTTTTCATCTACGGCTACTCACCTGTATGCATTTATCTGATCAGGTGATAAGATGGGATTATATATCGAAGACTGAAAACATGTTGTTTAGGAGAGATAAAATGAATGATAAAGCTTACATCAGTCCACCAGAAAGGATTCCTTTTTACATAAAAATTGGTCTTATGATCTCGAAACGGGTGACGAAGAAAGACCTTCTGGTTCCGAAGCTTTTGGCCTGGTATCCGAAGGTTGCCATCAGTTCCGGTGTCATGGAATCTCTGGTCGCTCATGGAAAGAAGGACCTGACACCCCGTATTCTCCAGCTTGTCAGGATGCAGGTATCCATTCTCGTTGCCTGCCCATTTTGTATCGACATGAATTCTTTCGAGTATGAAAAGTGCGGGATCTCTTTAGAGGAAATCCAGGTGCTGACGGGAAGGATTCCCATGAAAGATGTTCTGACTTTCTCCGAGAAAGAAAGCCTTGTCATAGAATACACAAGGCTTATCTCAGAGACTCCAGTCATGATTCCGTCCGCACTCATGGAGCGAATCAAGGCGGAATTCACGGAACGGGAAATCGTGATCCTTGCCAGCACAGCTGCTCAGGTGAATTACTGGGCAAGGATGATCAGTGCTCTGGGTGTGCCTCCAGCAGGTTTTACTGACCGGTGCGATTTTTGATTGCATTTCTGCGATAAAACAAAGTGAACAGAATCAAATCAGTTTCATTAATAAAAGATGAGTCAATCAGAAATTGATTGGCTCATCTTTTTGCGTTAGTTTAGAATTATTCGTACAGCTTTTCATAGAGATAGCCTACAGCTATTCCAAGAAAGAGGAATCTTGCTGCATTGAAACCTACACCGATGAAGAAGTAATATAAAGCATCACTAGGTGCATGTAAAATCAGAGGCACATCATTCAGAATTATGGCAAGGACCAGAGCGATGGAGCTGATGATCACAGATTTCAGGACTGGACTCTTGGTTGGTATCTTTGGGAAGACTGCAACCAATAAATAACTTACACAGCATCCAATCATTAGCCCTGCAATCAATGAACCCACCCAAACAGTCTGAATGCTCCAATTTGAGAAGGCTGCTCTATACTTTGCTGCGATGGGGAGCAACGAGGTTACTATGGAAGTCCCCCAAAAGGCTGCCCCTCCCGCAATAGTTAATTTGAACAATTTTTCACCTGACACATCGAACTTCTGTCGCTTTCTTTGATCTATAAATTGAGTTTTCATATAAACTCCTTCGCACTCATGTGCCTTAAAAGGGTATTATTAACGACCACTATGACACGAGTGAGACAGGCTCCTGTTCTTTTACTCTCTTGATGATCAGCCAAAGGCTTAGTGAAAATTCTGTTATAAAACTGATTGCCAATCCAGGATAGGTAATAATGTCATATTCAGGCAGAAGGAAAAACTGGAAAAACCAGATCATGACACTGACAAAGTCGGCCATCAGTAGTACTCCAAGTCCTTTAGGAAGGAATCCGGACTTATAGACCAGTAAACCAAGTGGAAGAAGCCATGTACCATAAAAAATCTGAGCTATCATAAAGCCACTTTTATGTAGGTTATAAAACAGCAGATTCAAGGTATTGAGCTGATCAGGTTGAAAAGCTCTCTGGAAATCCGCACTGCCATTAATCAGCATCGGAACAAGTAAGAACAATAAACTGATGCACTGTACGGCAACACCCGCTGCATTGAGCAGAAGAAACAGCAAGGCAAAGTTCTGGTTGACTCGCTTTAAAAGTACATAGAGAGCCCACGCAGCTAGAAGAAATAAGACAGCTGAAACCAGATCTACAATAACACTGATGCGAAGCAGCCACATCGAATTCTTAAGAAGGTCGGCTGTTAATGAGGCATCTTCCAATACAATAAGCCTTGAACGGACAACACCGGAAAAGATAGATGTTACTATAAATGCAAGATACAGTAACCCAGCTCTTTGTGCATCTTTTTTTCTTGAATTCATGATTGAATCCCTCCAAAACTTGTATTCTGATCTTTTATAAACTATACTATACAGTGTAGTTTAATGTTTGTCAATATTATTTTACACTTATCAGTGTAATTTTAAAGGGGTTTTATTATGGAAGAAAAGAAAAAAATCAGAAAAAAAAGAGACACCAGCCAGAAGCGTAAAACAATCCTGGATGGTGCCGTCAAGGTGTTTACAGTAGAAGGTTTTGATGCTTCCAGCATGGATCACATCGCAGAAGTTGCAGGTGTATCGAAACGTACGGTGTACAACCACTTTCCAAGCAAGGAAATTCTGTTTCAAGCAATCGTAGCGGAGTTCCTGAAGCAGCGCGACGAAATAAAGCCCATAAGATATACATCGGAACAATCCCTTGAAGAGCAGCTGAAGCAATTTGCCCATGCAGAACTTTTCCTGATCAATGATCCTATCCGCAGAGGGTTATCAAAGCTGTTCACCTCAGTTTTCATAATGAATATCGATTTCGGCAAAAAAACCCGAAGCCAATATGAGCCTCACAAGAATTTTATCATTTGGCTAAACTCAGCAAAAGATGACCAGAAGCTGAGCTTTCAATCTCCTGAACTCACCGCACGGCTGTTTTATGGCATGGTAGAAGGTTGCCTGACCTATCCGGCATTATTCACTGATGGTGAAAGCCTTAAATATTCTGATCCTTTGCTGAACGAAATAATTTCAGCCTTTTTGGCCTGTTACAAATTAACAGAGAAAACCATTAACGCACTTCCAAAAGAGTAGAGTAATATAGAATTCAGAAGTAAGTACTGCATTACTTTTCTTTAAGGACTCGAGAAGATATCTGATAATGAATAAAGACTTACCAATTTGTTATCGCTTCCAACTTCTTGCCTTGCGTGCAAAACTTGATTTCATCACACGGAACGGCTCCGAGTCATTAGTTCTTCAGCTATCTCAGTAGTTTTCTGGTCCTTGCACAGTTCCAGACTGGTTTCCCATAGTCTGTCTTGCAATTCCTTTTTTAGAACCATTTCGTCCTCTTTAATCTCTATGAATTCATTTTTCTTCCATGTAAGGAATTTTCCTGATTTCTTCAGGCTTTCTTCTTTGCTCTCAGTGAACAGTGGCGACATGATTCTGCCACATCTTTCTATTGTGATAAATCCCCCGAAAAACTTCATCACAGATGCCATCATTTTCATGTGCGCTGGAATAATATTCACCTGATTGGTCCATACCGTTTTCGGTATCTGAAATCCGACAAAAGACACTTTTGGACTGTCCAGGTTTCTGTATAAATCATGCAGCTTATTATAAAACATTCTTTTGGCAACCATTGCCTGCCCGATGCCTTTTTCATATCCCCATTCATTCTTCATCTGCAGATCATCCCAGAATATTTTGCCACCTTCAGTGACATTGAAGATGATCCTTCCTCCATTCTCAGAAGACTCCAGCAAGTTCAATAAGTTCAGCGTCAACATGAACTGGGATAAATAATTCACCTGAAAATGTGAATCCATTCCGTCTTCTGTCTCTACCCGTTTTGCAGCATAACCCAGACCTGCATTGATGAATATACCATCTAAGAATTGATGCTCACTTTGAATCTCCTCGATTGCACTACGAACATCACGGAGTCTAGTAAGATCACATAAAACCATCGTGATCTTTCTATTCCCACTGATACCTTCAAATTCCTCGATTGTTGCCTCTCCAAGCTCTTTGGATCTGCACAGCAATATAATTTCATGACTCTGGTTGTCCATTCCAGCCAATATTTTTGCTACACCTTTACCCATTCCATTGGTCCCACCTGTAACTAATATTTTCACTTACCTGTCCTCCCCTACATAAAAACATTGATTCAAAACCATGATTTGATCTTTCCCTGTGATCCGAAATCGGCTTGCACTATGTCTGAATTTTCCTCTAAGAAGCCCCAAGTAGGGATGACTGTGATGTTCCAAGATAGATATTAGTACCCAGGACTCCAAGTATTATACTGAAGTATCTTCTTTCATCGTGATGACAAGTTTACTGTTTACTTCATCGATGGTGTATTCAATGAAATGATTTCTCGCATCCAATTCTATGAAAGCCATAGAAGAAAGCAGATCCCTGTCCATGAGAAAATGCACCGAAAATATGTCTCCTTGTCCGATACGAATCAGGATGGTGGAAACCTTGAAAAATTCCATCTCCACCTTGTATCTGAGAATCAATGGTTTACCGTAATTATCAATGAAGTAGTCCAAATCTCCCTCACGATCTTTTATTGAGCGCAGTTCGTATTTACCTTTAAAGATATCCTCAAGCTTAAGCATTTCATTCTCCCCTTTCATCTATCACAAAGCAATATACTATGTTTATTATTCTTGCTTGTATTATACGTCATGTTGATTAAAAAAAGAGTCTCCACTTTATGAATTTACAAAAAAGATGCAGAGCGAGAATCATTTTCTGATTCACCTCTGCATCTTTGTCCGTCAATTATTCTAATATGCTTTGCCCCAGTAGACCAGTGTACTTGCTTCTTTACCACAGCAGATACATTCGTCACTTACTTTTTCCTGTTCAAAAGGCATACATCTT
>DATIRH010000405.1:0-2885 GCA_035469845.1 Proteiniclasticum sp.
CTTGATTATGTGAAGAAGTACCTTAAAATTCAGAAGATCAGAATGGGACAGAAGCTGGATTTCTCCATCGACGTGGATGCCAGGTTCTTGAATCTGAAGATGCCGTTCATGATCCTCCAGCCCATTGTAAGCAACTCCATCGACCATGGGATTTATGATGTGGACAATGGGATCATAAGGATTTACTCGGTGGATCTGGGCAGTGACGTGATGCTCATTATTGAAGACAACGGCGTGGGCATGAAAACAGAGAAAATCGAAGAAATCCTGAGCGGAGATTATGATGCAAGTGAGAAAACCCTCTCCAACGGCATTGGGCTTCTCAATTCCGACAAGAGACTGATTTATCAGTTCGGCAGCGCTTACCGTTTGAAGATCGAGTCAGAGGTGGACAAGGGCACAAAGATAAGTATAAAGATTCCGAAGTAGGTGAGAAAGTGGAAAAGATTCTATTAGTAGATGATGAAAATCTTGAAAGAGAAGTCCTCAAAATGATTCTCGGGACCAGAATGGATGAATATCAGGTTGTGGGAGAAGCGGATAATGGACTGGGCGCTTTGGATTTTGTGAGAAAAAATGATGTGGATGTCGTGATCATGGATATCAAGATGCCGAAAATGACTGGCCTGGAAGCCTCCAGACTGATCAAAGAATTCAACCCGAGAATCGGGATCATCATTGTTAGCGCCTACAATGATTTTGAGTTCGCCCAGGACGCGATCAGATACAGTGTGGATGACTATCTTCTGAAACCATCGAGACCGGAACATATCTTTGAAGCCATCGAAAGAACAACGAAGAAAACCGGACTTTTTATGGAGAAGAAGTCTACCAGATTCGATGCGATCAGAAATACTTTCACTTCCTATTGCAGAAATGGAGACTATATAAGAGCAAAGAGATATCTGAGACAGATCAGAAACACGGATTTCGAGAGTTATGAAAGTGAAACTGATGTCACAAAAATCCTTCTGGAGTGTCTCCTCACGGTGGCTGATTACTTCCAGATCGATGTGGAGAATAATCTGCAGCTGGAGATCAAGGAAAAACTGAAGAGCAGCAAAAGCAGAGACCAGTACTTTCTGATTCTGGATCTGATCTTCGAAGAGATTTTTGAGGTCATCATAAGAGAAAAGAGAGTAACCCACAAAGAAGAGATGGCTTATGCACTTCAGTACATAGAGAAGCACCTGACAAAGAACCTGTCGCTGGAGAGTGCTGCCAGCTACATGAACATCTCCACCCACTATTTCTCGAAGCTTTTCAAAAGCGAAGTGGGAGAGAACTTCATTGACTATGTGACGGAGAAGAAAGTGGAGAGAGCCAAAGAGCTTATCAAGGATACAGATATTCCTCTGAACAACATCGCATTTGAGCTGGGTTTCAATGAAGCCAATTATTTCTCGAAGGTTTTCAAAAAGACGACGGGAATCACACCAAGTCAGTACAGAAAGAAAGTGGAAGACAAAAAGAGTGAAGAGAACCAGCTGCTGAGAAAAGGTAATATTGCTGCCAACGGAAAGTGGATCATA
The DNA here is from genome assembly GCA_035469845.1 of Proteiniclasticum sp. Classification (GTDB taxonomy): domain Bacteria; phylum Bacillota; class Clostridia; order Clostridiales; family Clostridiaceae; genus Proteiniclasticum. The sequence continues at coordinate 1,533 of DATIRH010000405.1, forward strand.
TAGAAAAAATGGATCATATAGAAAAGAGAAGCGGAAAATGTAGATTGATACATTTTCCGCTTCTTTTTCATGGATTGAGGTATTCACATCTTAATCATCTATTTTTATCATATCAACACAAAAAAGTCTCATAGCACATAGAGATTCATAAAAAATTACCCCAATATCAATAATTATTGTTAGGGCTTCCATGCGGTTTTTTCCTATGATGAAGGTGGTAAGTAAACGTATCCAAAAATCAAAATTATCCTTAAGGAGGAGAAAAAATGCAAAAAGAAGCGCTCGGAATGATCGAAACAAAAGGTCTGGTTGGTGCCATTGAAGCTGCAGATACCATGGTCAAATCTGCTAATGTGGAGCTCATCGGGTACACCAAAATCGGATCAGGTCTCGTGACAGTGATGGTCAGAGGAGACGTAGGTGCAGTGATGGCTGCAACCGATGCAGGCTGCGCAGCGGCACGCAAGGTTGGAGAAGTCGTGTCTGTTCACGTGATTCCAAGACCACATACTGACGTGGAAAAAATACTGCCCAAAGCTACCGAAGAATAAGCAAGGAGGATTAAAAAATGGATGATAACTTAATGGAAAAAGTAATGGAAGAGGTTATGAAGAAAATGGGCGAAACCAAGGGATCAAAGAAGGAAGCGCCCAAGAATGATTTCAATCCTGGAATCACCGAATTTGTCGGAACAGCCATCGGAGATACTATCGGCCTTGTCATTGCCAATGTGGATCACAATCTGCATGGGTTCATGAAGATCGATCCTAAATTCAAGTCCATCGGTATTATCGGCGCAAGAACAGGTGCCGGTCCTCATATCATGGCAGCAGATGAAGCCGTCAAAGCAACCAACGTGGAAATCATTTCCATCGAACTGCCTAGAGATACAAAGGGTGGAGCTGGACATGGATGTCTGATCCTCTTTGGCGCAGAAGATGTATCCGATGCGCGCCGTGCAGTGGAAGTGACACTGAAAGAGCTGGACAGAACCTTTGGTGATGTCTATGCAAACGGTGCAGGACATATCGAGCTTCAGTATACTGCAAGAGCAAGCTATGCATGTAATAAAGCCTTCAACGCACCAGTAGGAAAGGCCTTTGGTCTTATCGTAGGTGCTCCGGCAGCTATAGGTGTTGTGATTGCAGATGCAGCTGTGAAGGCCGCAAATGTTGATATCGTCGCTTACGCATCCCCATCTACAACATCTTTCACAAATGAATCCATCTTATTCATAAGTGGTGATTCAGGTGCTGTAAGACAGGCTGTGGTGGCAGCAAGAGATTTAGGAATCAGACTTCTTGAAGCGCTAGGTAAGGAAAATGCACCATCTGTCACAACGCCATACATTTA
>DATIRH010000406.1:0-2147 GCA_035469845.1 Proteiniclasticum sp.
TCAGGACTAGCACTTATTCATGAAACTAGAGGAATCATCGAGACCGTTTCCAGAAAAACTTCAGTGGAGTTCTCTTCCATGTCAGATGAAGAAATTCATACTTACCTGGACAAGAACGAATGGGAAGACAAAGCTGGTGCTTATGGAATTCAAGGAGCTGCAGGAGTCTTCATTAAAGGGATAGAAGGCGACTTTTATAATGTAATGGGTCTTCCATTAAATACCCTTTACAATATACTCAAAAAATATCAGATCATCATGTAATGGAATGGGGAAATCTAGGAGGATTTTATGGAAAATAGAATCATGGATATGCCCCAGAATGAAAGACCACAAGAAAGACTGTTGCGTTATGGAGCAGATAGTCTTTCCAATAGCGAGCTTCTGGCTATTATTTTAAGAACAGGTACAAAGAATGAAAATGTTGTTAACCTGTCTCAGAAAATCATCACTGCTTTTAATGGAATCAATGGCCTGTTAGAAGCATCCCAGGAAGATCTTATGAAAATATCCGGGATCAAAGAAGCAAAAGCTTCTCAGATCCTATCCATGGCTGAAATGGCAAAAAGATTTCAGACATACAGAAGTGGAGACAGTTATAAAATCAATTCACCTGGTGATGCTGCAGATCTTATAATGGTTGAACTTAGAGAATTTAAGCAGGAAATCCTTAAAGTGCTTTTACTGAATACGAAGAATGTAGTTATCGGTATTTACAACGCATCCATGGGAAGCCTGAATTCATCTATTGTCCATCCAAGAGAAATCTATAAGGAAGCCATCAGAAAAAGCGCTGCATCCATTATTATGGTGCATAATCATCCTTCGGGAGATCCTTCACCCAGTAGCGAAGATCTTTCAGCTACGGGGAGAATTAAAGAAGTTGGTAAGATTATTGGGATAGAGCTTCTAGACCATATAATCATTGGAGATGGTAAATACATCAGTTTAAGAGAAAAGAACCTATTGTAAATTTGAAAGGAGTTATTAATTAATGCGTTTATTTGGAATGAGTAAGGATATGGGTATTGACCTGGGAACAGCAAACACCCTTGTATTTGTTAAAGGAAAGGGGATTGTTCTAAGAGAACCTTCAGTTGTTGCTTTCAACACCCGCACCAACAAGCCTCTGGCAGTTGGTGAAGAAGCAAAAAGAATGATCGGTAGAACCCCTGGTAATATCGTGGCAGTAAGACCTCTAAAGGATGGTGTTATTGCTGATTTTGATGTGACACAGACAATGCTGAGACAGTTTATTGAAAAAACTGCTTCTAAATCGGCCTTCACTTCACCTAGAATCATTGTATGTTTTCCTTCAGGCGTTACTGAAGTTGAAAGAAGAGCGATTCTTGAAGCTACTAAGCAGGCTGGCGCAAGAGATGTTATCTTAATGGAAGAACCAATGGCTGCGGCTATCGGTGCTGGACTTCCAGTTGATGAACCAACTGGCTCCATGATCGTTGACATCGGTGGTGGTACAACTGAAGTTGCTGTTGTTTCCTTAGGCGGAATCGTTGTCGCGAAATCCCTAAGAGTAGGCGGAGACGAAATGGACCAGGCTATCGTGGCGTACATCAAGAGAGAATATAATCTCATGATCGGTGAAAGAACATCAGAAGCCATCAAGATGAATATCGGTTCTGCATTCAAAATTGAAGGCAGCGAAGAAGAATATATGGATGTTAAGGGTAGAGACCTGGTTACAGGATTACCTAAGGTCATCTCCGTTTCAGAAACACAGATCAGAGAAGCGCTCCATGAGCCGATTTCTGATATCATCGAAGCTATAAAGACAACACTGGAAAAGACACCACCAGAATTATCAGCTGATATTATGGATAAGGGCATAATGCTTGCTGGCGGAGGCGCACTTCTAAAAGGACTAGGTGAACTGATCACTCATGAAACCCATATGCCTGTAGAAATTGCTGAATCTCCACTAGACTGTGTAGTACTAGGTGCAGGAAAAGCATTAGATAACTTCGATAAGATTTCAAGAAGCTATTAATTTATGGCTAGGCTGTTAAAGAACAAACTGTCGAGAAGGATTGTAATCTTGACAGCTGTTCTACTTGTAATCTTTGGGATTACAGTATATAGGGACAATAAATCCTTAGTAGAAAGCGGAGCAGGAGCTGCCCTTAATC
>DATIRH010000407.1:0-1848 GCA_035469845.1 Proteiniclasticum sp.
CAGATTCCCTTCTCCTAATGCGGGGAAGTTCCATTCATTGTAGACGCCAGCCTTGTCATTAAGATGGACAAAGCCTACATAGTCTATGCAGGAAAGAAGATCCTCTTCCAGGTTCACATTGCCATAGAAGATTGCATTGGCCGTATCATAGTTGATGCGTACACGTGAGGAATCCACTCTTTTCACGATTTCCTTCAGCTGCTTTCCCGTTCCGTGTTTCCCGTGATTTTCGAGGCATAGAATGAGTTCATAGTCTTCAAGATAAGGTACAAGCTCTTTCACCTTTTTAGAAACTTCTTCATCAGAAATCTCTTTCTCATCTTTCAGATGAGCTTCTCCTATGGACGAAAGAATATAGGTGCATCCGAAAAATGCAGCCAGTTTGATATTCATGATGAAATCCTCAATCCGATCCTCATCCATGAGATTCGTATGACCGCTGAGTGCAAAAGGAATGATTTCCCTCTTCTCCATCTCCTCTTTGATTGTATAGAGCTCCTGAAGACTCATGGTCGGAAATACGTGCTCAGTCCATCCTTTTGTGGCAGTAAGTTCCACATAACTGAATCCTGCTTTTCCCATTCCCTCAAAAGCATCTTCAATCTTATAGCCATGATAGGTGTTAGAGTTTAGCGCAATGATTCTTTTCATAAGTTTTTCTCCTTCCGCAAAATTTACTGTTTATTTCAAGTATAGCATTGACCTATGTATTGTCAAAATAGTTTGACAATAGGTTTCTTCCATCTCCATTCATCATTCCATTCTATAGATTGAATGCTCTATGATTCCACGAAAAGAAACGCTGAAACCTCTATGAGATTTCAGCGTTTCTTTTTCTTCTGTAATGTCTGTTGTTACCAATACTGCTTTATTTGGATGAATCTATTCTTCGATGAGTCCCTGTTCAATAAGGAAATCATGTGCAACTCTTCTTGGCTGCTGCTGAAGTTCATCTACTCTGTAATTAAGTTCAATCATGATCTCATTGGTCAGCACTGCTCCCAGTTCATCCATTACGCCTTGGATTTCAGGATGTTCTTCTAGAAGACCACTTCTTAAAATCGGCACTGCATAGTATGGTGGGAAGAAGTTCAGATCATCATCCAGCATAACTAGACCGAATTTCTTCAGAAGTCCGTCTGTGGAGAAAGCATCTGTGATATCTGTTTCTCCGCTGTCAATGGCCAGGTATTTGTTGGCTCCGTTGATTCCAATCTGGTTACCGAATGTAAATCCATAGTGTTTTTCAATACCTAGGATTCCGTCTTCACGATTCAGGAATTCAAGAGAGGATCCGATGGTCAATTCGTCAGCAACATTTTTCAGATCGCTGATGTTAGTCAAGTTATACTTCGATGCTGTTTCCGGTTTAACGGAAAGAACGTAAGTATTATTGTAGTTGAACTGCGTAAGCGCATCAATATCGTAAAGTTCTTTCAAGTCCTTCTTACTGGTATCATAGACTTCCACCATATCAGAGTTTGGTGAGTACCCTAAGGTATCTCCGTAAATGGTTCCTGTATATTCAAGATAAAGATCGATGTTACCACTCTTTAAAGCATTGAATGCAACCTGAGTTCCCCCAAGGTTATCCTTACGAATTACAGAAATGTCCGTTCTGTCTTCGACCATATCGGCCATAAGATGCACAACGATGAACTGCTCTGTATAATCCTTACCACCAATGGTGATGGTTTCTTTTGAATTACCAGCTCCCTGGAATGCTGTGACTGCAAAGAGCACTACAAGAATTCCTGCTGTAACAGCCAAGATTCCTTTCTGCATTGTTCTTTGGGTCTTCAACTTCTCTTTGGAAGTATTTCCTGTATGCTGAAGAGAAATAGGTGT
>DATIRH010000408.1:0-3248 GCA_035469845.1 Proteiniclasticum sp.
TAACCTGAACTTATTGTAGTGATTATATAATAGTGAAAAGAATAAAACCCCAAACTACATCATATTGAAGTAGTTTGGGGTTTTATTATAGTCTGATACATAATCAATCTTGAACATGTGAAGTGCATGGCGTCAGGTTCATTCATATAAACTAAGATAAATAACAAAATACCACTTCACGTAGATGTTGTGATTGCAGTATGATTTATGCCAGTTCAAAATAATCGTATTTTTGATGTTCAGAATACGATCCTGAATATTGAAGATAGTGATTAGCGCATTAATGATAGTGTTTTCAGGCTACACAGATTATGTGCTTGCAAGCTATTTTTCACTACTTTTTCAAAGTAATCTCTAAGCTATCATTTTGTTTAGTAATACTAAACTTTTTATTTATTAAACTTTGATGAAGGTTATTGACAGAAGGCCTATTTTTCTGTAGAATCACTGAGGATACACTTTTATTAGAAGAGATTTATCTGAGATTATTAATGGAAATATCATTATAGAATCTTTTTTAATCTAAGGCACAAAAATCAGTTTGAAGAGAAGGAGCGCCAAAAATGGCAGAAAAATTAAAACTATACGGCTTTAACAATTTGACGAAAACCTTAAGCTTTAATATCTATGATATCTGTTATGCAAAGACTGAAAAAGAACAGAGCGAGTACGTAGATTATATTGATGAGATGTATAACTCTGAGAGACTTACAAAAATACTATGTGACGTTACAGATATGATTGGAGCGCAGGTACTTAATATTTCAAAGCAGGATTATGATCCTCAAGGAGCAAGTGTTACGATTCTTATTTCAGAAGAACCTCTTCTGATGACCAGTGTCGACCCATCCTGTAATTTAGGCGAAAGTCTTTATGAGAAAAGAGAAAGTGTGGTAGGTCATCTGGATAAGAGTCATCTTACAGTGCATACTTATCCTGAGTATCATCCTGATAAATCCATTGCGAGCTTTCGAGTGGATATCGAGGTATCCACCTGCGGAAAGATTTCACCACTGAATGCACTGGATTATCTCATTGGCAGTTTTGACTCAGATATCATCACCATCGATTATCGTGTACGTGGATTCACCAGAGGTGAAGATGGCAGAAAAATCTTCATGGACCATGATATACGCTCGATTCAGGACTATATAGATGAAAAGACCTTAGATACTTATGATGCACAGGATATTAATGTATATCAGGCAAATCTCTTTCACACAAAGATGCTGATTAAAGACCTGAATCTGCAGAATTATCTTTTCAGAAATGACATCAGAGAATTTTCACCGAAAGAACGTCTGGAAATTTCAAACAATTTAAGAAAAGAAATGATTGAGATCTATAGCGGAAGAAATATTTACGATAATTAATCTAACAACGGAGGGGATATTATGGAACTTTGGTATACAGAAAATCATAGTAAAGAGGCGAAGTTTTCCATCAAGGTGGAAAAACAGCTTTATTCAGGAAAGAGTGATTTTCAGAGAATAGATGTATTTGAAACAAATGAATTCGGCAAGTTCTTTACTTTAGACGGGCTTGTCATGATTACTGAAAAAGATGAATTCATATATCACGATATGATTGTGCACGTGCCTATGGCTACAAATCCAGGTATCAAGAAAGTGCTTGTCATTGGTGCCGGTGATGGAGGAACAGTCAGAGAACTCGTCCGGTATAATAGCATTGAAAAAATAGACATGGTTGAAATAGACAAGCTTGTTGTTGATGTATGCAGAGAGTATTTCCCGAACTCAACCAGCGGGCTGGATGATGAAAGAGTAACGCTCTATTTCGAAGATGGACTTAAATTCGTCAGCGAGAAAAGAAATGAATATGATCTGATCATAGTAGACAGCACCGATCCCATCGGACCTGGAGAAGGACTCTTCACTAGTGTATTCTACGAGAACTGCTATAAAGCACTTACAAATGAAGGCATCCTTGTGAATCAGCATGAAAGTCCTTTTTATGAGGATTATCAGAAAGCCATGCAAAGAGCACATAAGAGAATTCATGAATTCTTCCCGATTTCAAAAGTATATCAGGTTCATATTCCAACTTATGCCTCAGGGCACTGGCTCTTTGGCTTTGCTTCCAAATCCATTGATCCGGTAATGGACCTTAATGAGGATAACTGGAACGCACTGGGACTTGAAACAGGCTACTACAATACAGAAATTCATAAAGCCGCATTTGCGCTTCCGAATTATGTGAAGAAGCTTCTGGTAGATGCTGTAATTAAATAAGCGAATAGTGGAAAGAAGGAATCTGATTTTGAGGTTCCTTCTTTTTCATTATTTTGATAGGCAGATTATTTGATTAAAATTCAATGAATTAAGACAACTTAAAGAGTATAGAGATATAATTAAAGAAAATGTAATGGAGAGATAGTGTGAAACTTATAGTGAATGGAATCGAATTTACAACCATAAAACAGGATTTCAGAAGAATATTTGACGGTTTATACGGTGGGAATCAGCATCTTTCAACAAAGCCTCTGGCAATGTTCGGCTGCGGTTCGGTCACCTTGAATAACCATGCAGCCTATACGGAAGGAACGTCCTACGTGAGAGAGGAACTGGTACAGGCTCAAAATGATATGTTCCGGAAATATCTTCTAGGGCCTACTACAGCTTTAAGATTCAAGCTTGCAGCATTATGGTATTATGCCAGAAGAGGAAAAAGAGCCAAGGTGAAAATCATACATAGCTATGTGGGTAGCCTGATGGGTCTCAGGGCCATGATGGTGGACATCAAGAAGAATGTAGACAATGACAATCCGGTGCCCCTCATTGTTGGGCTAAAGCTCTTTAAGGGCTATAGGGATGGTCTTTACAATCATTGGGTCACGGTAACGGGATATGCCGATCATTTTCATGTGCTGGTTTCAAACAACGGCAGGATGGAAGTGCTCAATCTGAAAGAGCTGTCCGATAAAAGAATGTTTGTGGCAACAGCCTCAATCAATGTAAATGAATAGAGGATAAGAAAAAGAGAAGCTGGTTTTCAGCTTCTCTTTTTGACTGTTGTATTTTAGCATCTCACATATTTTCTTTTGAATCCCAGTTTTCACCGGTCAAGCTCTTTTTGGATAGTTTCAAGGGGAATCAGGATTTTTTTCTTTTTGTCTTCTATTCTGACTTCAATTTCTCCTAGTTCTTCTGCGATGGTAACCGCTTCTTTGTGAAGAGGAACATAGGAGATGGCTACAGTATAAAGAAAATTGCTCATGGCATTCTTTG
>DATIRH010000409.1:0-2418 GCA_035469845.1 Proteiniclasticum sp.
TTCAGAGGAACACTCACAGCCCGTGAGATGGGGCTGGACGCTTTCGGCATTCCATCAAAAACGCCACCGACCACTTTGGTGAAGGGGTATCTGACGGAGTATCTTAGCGTACTGAAATACATCATCATCGACCGAAACAGGTGACAAAACAGGAAAACAGCCGGAAAGCTCAATGTGATAAGCTTTCCGGCTGTTTTCTTCTATCTGATTCATTTTTCTTTAATTCACGACTTTGATGTACTCCACTCTAGGGTCTTCCGTTCCTTGGACATAGAGTCCCGTTTTTTTCAGGTCATTGACATAATTCACAATCTCTTCTGTGATGACTTCGCCCGGACATAGTACAGGAATTCCTGGCGGGTAAGCCATGAGGAACTCACCGGATACTTCACCGATACTGTCCTCCAGAAGCACAGACACTTTCTCTGCATTGAAGGCTTCTCTTGGAATCAGCACCTGCTTCGGAATGGAAGGGATGTCTATGAAATCCGGTTTGATCTGATCTTTATTCATGTATTCATCACTGATTTCCTTCAGCGCTGTGATCAGTTTATCCATATTCTCTCTGGTATCCCCGAAGCTTCCTACAGCCAGTGTATTGTAAAGGTCTGAAAGCTCCATCTGGATATGGTATTTGTTGGCCAGAATCATATCCAGGTCAAATCCAGTGATGCCCAGGTCTCGACAGGTGATGCAGATCTTCGTCGGGTCTAAGGCAAAGACGCCTGGATTTCCAAGTATCTCATTGCCGAAACAGTATAATCCTTCGATCTTGTTGACTTCGCTTCTCAGATATTCCGCATTTTCGATGGCCTTATCCAGAAGCTCATCCCCATCAAGGGCAATCTGCTTTCTGGACGTATCCAGAGATGCCAGCAGGAGGTAGGAGGGGGATGTGGTCTGCAGAAGATTCATGATCTGCTGCACTCTGGCAGCGCTGACATACTTCGTTCTCACATGGAGAATGGAACCTTGCGTCATGGCACCGATGATCTTGTGGGTGCTCTGGGCACAAAGATCCGCTCCTGCCTGCATGGCAGACATGGGCAGTTTATCAGAAAACGCCAGATGAGGACCATGGGCTTCATCGACGATGAGAGGAATATCATATTCATGGACAATCTCCGCGATTTTTTCAAGCTCAGTTGCCACGCCGTAATAAGTCGGATTGATGATCAGCACCGCCTTGGCATGGGGATTTTCTCTCAAGGTCTTGCCTACGGTTTCAGGTGTCACGCCCTGAGCGATTCCTAGCTTCTTATCAAGCTCCGGCTGCATATAGACAGGAATTGCTCCGCTTAAGATAATTCCGGCTGTAATGGACTTGTGGACGTTTCTAGGCACTATGATGGTATCTCCCTCGCTCACGACAGACATGATCATGGCCTGGATGGCGCCGGAGGTTCCATGGATAGAGAAGAAAGAAGCATCGGCACCATAGGCGTCCGCCGCAAGCTCCTGTGCTTTCTTGATCGGTCCTGTAGGATGGTGAAGTGAATCCACCAGCTGGAAGACCGTTACATCTATCTTGAAGGGATTTTCCCCCATGTATTTCTTGAAATTCTTTTCAATGCCTTCACCTTTTTTATGTCCTGGTACATGAAACGGCACTGTGTCCCGATCCACATATTCCATAAGGGCATCAAAAAGTGGAGTCTCGTTCTGGTTCAGCTTATACAACTTTACAGCCACCTTCTTTCAGTATACTCATATCTTCATAAAACCTCATGTAAAAATAACTATTTAATAATAGCATAATTCTTCTATAATACAATGAGAAATCTCATGACTTCACTACTTCCATTCTATTATATAATGACAATATTTTCATCTTATCTCCATAAACATTTTTCGTTTTACCATAAACATCGGAGAAACAGCGATAAATCTGTGAAATCTTATCGAGAATATATTATAATGTGAGTAAAGTATGCCCAACAAAGGAGGAAATCATCATGTCCTATAAAGAAAAACTACAGGAATGGCTAGATAGCAGATTCGTTTCCGATGAATTCAAAGAAGAGCTCAGAGCGGTTACCGATGAAAAAGAACTGGAAGACAGGTTCTATACTGAACTTGAATTCGGTACAGCCGGTTTGAGAGGGATCCTTGGCGCCGGAACCAATCGCATGAATATACATACCGTGGGTAAAGCCACAGAAGGTCTTGCAAGACATCTCAAAAAGAATGTGGAGAATCCATCCTGTGCCATCGCCTATGACTCAAGAATCAAATCAGATGAATTCGCGAAGGTTGCTGCACTTATTCTCAGTGCCCATGGTGTGAAGGTCTACCTCTACGACACTCTGGCACCCGTTCCACTGCTTTCATTTGCAGTAAGACATTATAATACCAGTGCAGGGATTGTCATCACGGCATCTCATAATCCACAGGCCTATAACGGATTCAAAGTCTATG
>DATIRH010000410.1:0-3562 GCA_035469845.1 Proteiniclasticum sp.
AATGGAAACGGAATTGCCTATGGAACCTGATTCGGTTTCCATGGAAATTTCATAAATCCTCTTCTGGATCTTCTCCACACCGACGCGTATGCCCTCTTCCGTATACTCATGAATAAGACAGATGAATTCGTCTCCGCCCCATCTTATCACTGCATCTTTCTCACCCACTGCGGACTGAACCTTTTTTGGCACAGCAATAAGGACCTGATCGCCGATTTCCTGACCATACTGATCGTTGATGTGCTTGAAGTTATCAATATCAAACATCAGAAGCACAGGCGCACTGCCACTGACCTGATACTTCTGAAAATAGAGCGTAAGCATACTTTCTCCCGAACGCCTGCTGCTTGCTCCAGTCAGAAGATCAAGATTCACTTGACTCTCCAGCTTCTCCATGGATTTCTTGAAATATTTCTCATTGACCAGAAACAAGAAAAGAAATCCGAGAGCAATCGCTGCGACAGAATACAGAATGAATACTACAATGTTTTCTGTTAAGCTCTGGTCACCCTTGACGCTTACGTAAGCGACATTTTCTTTGATGTCATCCAAGTGGACCCCCATGGCAATAATCCAGTCATAGGGCTTATAGAGCTTCGCATAGGTGATTTTTTCCGAGATGATCTCCGAATTCAGTTTCTTGAAATGATAATTGAAGAAAAGCTCTCCATGCTCTCTGATGCCCTCAAGCTCCATGAGAAAAGGGAAATTACCCTCTGCATCCTGGTTGCTTGTTGTCAAAAAGCTCCCTTCCGTATCGATGAGATTCGGATGAATCCGCCTGATCGCATAATTCTCTCCACCGTCATAATCAACAACCTCATTGACCCACATATAGGAATCATTTGAAAACTTCTGATTGTGCATGACTTCTCTGGTTTCATCCTTCACAACCTGATCAATGTAATCCTCGTGGACACCGAAGAAACCCACAAGATTCCCATGCTTCACAGTCTCAAAGGCCAGAAGCGAAGCTTCCATCTCTTTTATGATGTTCTCTTCTTCCATTTCAGATGCGAGATTCTCATAAAGAATTTCTTTTGTATCCTGATCGTAGAGCACCGCTGTCCAGAGACCCTCCTCATTTTCTTCTTCAAATCGAGCAATATAAAAATCAGCGAAGTCTTCGTCTGATAGATCTCTTTCATCAAGAAATCTTAAAAATCTCTGCTTTACATTAAACTGGTACAGATTCGTTTTGGTTTCTTTCAGACTATCCAGTTGCAGAATCAGGTTGTTCACCGTATCTTTCAGATAGTCCTTCTTCAGATTGATGGCCATCTCTTCCATCTGCGCTGAGTATATTTCTTTTGTTTTATCATGGGATGCATTATTTAGAATAATCATTGCCAAGGTCATGAGCCCTGAAATCAGCACAATGATCAGACGATACTTATTTCTCAATTTCTAGTACTCTCCTTATGCAAAGCTTTTTTATGATTACATTCACTATTACTCTTACGAGATCAGAGCATAACAATCATCAGTATATCACCATTTGGATAGTCAAAGGAATATATTTCTGATACGAGTGATATTCTGAAAGCCCATGCGATGCAAGAAACAGACCATAATGAACTTGCTTCAGAAAAGACACGTAACTGATATGCTATCCGTCAAGAGGACAGTAAAATAAAATAAAAGTTTACACAGTGCTTGCGCACTGGATTATCCGCAAATCAGGGGATGCTTCAGCATCCGGGATTTGCGGTTTTTCTTATGCCGCCAGATACAGTTCATGCTTCCTGAACGGTGTAAGGATACCCAGATTCCGCTGCAGCCGTTTTGTGTTGTAGTATTTGATATAGTTTTCGATCATACTGACGAGCGTTTCACGGTCAGTGAATCTTCTGCCGTAATAGCGTTCCCGCTTGATGATTCCCCAGAATCCTTCCATCGGTCCATTGTCGATGCAGTGTGCCACTCGTGACATACTCTGTGTCATGCCCGCATTCATCAGTTTCTGGTAGAAAACACGGTTTGTGTACTGAAACCCTCTATCGCTATGAAATAGGGGATGGGCATCAGGATTTTCCTTCACTGCCTGGTCAAACATCCTGAAAACGAGACTATTGTCATTGCGGTCTGATATCGTGAAAGCGACAATTCTTCTGTCATACAGGTCCAGAATTGCGCTAAGATAAACCTTATGCACAACCATACCATCATAGTACTTGAACTCGGTGACATCCGTCAGCCATTTCTCGTTGGGTTTGTCTGCACGAAAAATCCGATTGAGGACATTTTCGGCTATGTGCTGAGGATTGGACGCCTTCCGAGTGCAGCCATGGTTTCTGTACTTAATGGTGGATTTGATGTCTCTGGCTCTGCATATACGCAGAGCCTTATTGTCGGAAATCACGATTTTATGATATTCCTTCAAGTCGTCTCGAATTCGGCGATAGCCCTTGGACGAATCTTCTGTATGGATCGCTTCGGCAAGCTCGGCAATACGCAGATTTCTGCGTTCCCGAGCTGAAAGTTTACCGCTTGCCCATTTATAGTAGGCGGATCTGGACACCTTCAGAAGCTTGCAGGTTTTTTCTACGGGATATCCGTAGTCTTCTCTGCATGCCTGTATAGCCGTATACTGATTTGACTGCCTTACTTGCGAAAGGCATCCCCCCTCTCCAGTTCCTCCAATTTTTTTAAAAGATCACGTTCCATTCTCAGCATATAGTTTTCGTGTTTCAGTCTGGCAATCTCAATCTCAGCTGACTCCTGGGGTGTTCGCGGCTTCTGGTCAATTTTCCGTTGTCCTCTCCGGTCGTGAAGACCGGGTTCTCCATGCTCGGTAAATTTCTTCACCCAGGTATAAACCTGCTGATACCCGACCTCATATTTCTTTGCCATTTCTCCGTAGTCGTATCCTGACTCAATGCATTCCCTTACAATCTGAATTCGTTCTTCCAGGCTGGTTTTTCTCGATTTCATACGGCTTCCTCCACTCATGTTTTTGAAGTTCTTGCCGCTATTATACAACATTATCCACTCTTCCAGTTGCCTATTTGACCTGATCTTGAATCTTGCAGAGACCTCCCGTAAGCTTCCTTCACCAGATAGATAAGCCAGTACAGCCCGCATTTTGACTTCCGGGCTGTAGTATCGGTTTTTCCCGGTGTTTTTGAGGCCTAGAGGTCCTTCCTGCTTATAAATCCGGACCCAGGTTCCAAAGGATGATTTGTTTACTCCCGCTATTTCTGCTGCTCTCATTACTGAAATTTCTCCCGCCAGGTGCTTCTCTATGAGCAGCACCTTTTCTTCAGGAGAGCACTTTGTTTTATGAGACATGATAAAACTCCCTTCGTAATTAACAGTGTTTTATTTCACTGTCTCTTACAAAGGGAGCATATCAAAATGTAATCCGGTTCATGAGCCTACTTTAATACTGTTTTTTAGTTGTTTACTGGAATTGGGATCAGGATTGGTTTGTCTAGTGTGGTTTCTGGTCCAGGTGACAGGAAGAACTCAAGGGTATCATAGTCGGCATCTTCAATGAAGTAAAGATAAGAGGGGTCAGTTTCTGTACCTCGTGTGGCCTCTTTTATAATTTCCACATATT
>DATIRH010000411.1:0-2134 GCA_035469845.1 Proteiniclasticum sp.
ATCCTTTTTCAGAATCTCGGCATCTAAAATCTGCATGGACTTAGGCATGGCATAGCCCACATAAGGATAGCTCTGATGCCTGTTCAGGCCTCTTAGCTTGATCTTGATCCCATTGAGATAGAACCCGTCTTCTTTGAATACCGCTTCACGAAAACCGATGGTTTCAACTGAACGGTCCACAGCGCGTCCCTCTTTATCCACCAGAGTCACTTCAAGCGTATAGAGATGAGGATGATCAAGATCCCATAGCATCATGTCTTTTACAGTCAGAGTATTGCGCATCCTCTTGTCATCCACATTGCGGATACTTGAAAAAAGAGGTTCTCCAAGAGGAAACTCATCCTCTCCTTCATATATTTTATAAACAACATCTCCACCATGATTGGCCGATAAGATGGTCTGCACCGTTAAGCTCTTTTCTTCTTCCAGAACGTGTTCTGAAAAAGCGAAAATATTCTGGATGAAATATTTTTCATGTACATTCAGACTCACTTCCCTATAAATGCCTCCATAGGTAAGAAAATCCACCACATGACCAAAAGGTGGAATCCACTCAAGCTCTCTCGAATCTACCATCACTTCAATGGTATTCATTTCTCCAAATCTGATTTCTTCTGAAATCTCCTTGGAAAAGGGCAGAAAAGGGCTTTCGTTGTAGAAACTTTCTTTACCGTTAATATATACAACAGCCATATTCGCTACACCTTCGAATTGAAGAAACATGACTTTGTTTGTGTAACCTTCATCGATAATGATATCTTTTCTGTAGAGGCTTTTAAACTGATACTCTTTTTCATTGAAATTATTGAAAGGCAGCATCCTGACAGAATGAGGAAGTTCTACAACTTCCCCCTTCCTCCCTTTCAGATCATCTGATGACCTCGGGTAATCTTCAATATCCGGATAAAAGGTCCAATTGTCGTTTAAATGAATCTTTTCACGCATCTTAAACTCTCCTTGTACGCTAGCTAGGAACAAATTTTATACTATCAATAAAGTTTATAATTGCATTGAAATTATCATACGGGATAAATATGAAAAATCTTTGTCTACAGTTCGTCTAATATAATAATTTTATCAGAAAACAGAAAAAAGTGTATAGTATTTCTACCTTACACTTCAACTTGTTTATTTGTTAAATAATTTATGATATATCCTTATATCCTTTTTCATCTTCACTGGCTTTCCTCTTTTCCATCACGCTCAGAAAATCCTTTGGTGTAAGTCCATATTCATTCTTGAAAGCTCTGAAGAAATTTGAGTAATCTCCGAATCCGCATTCTTCATAGACAGCTGTGATGGGATGTCCCTCCAGAATAAGACCCTTGGCTTTGATGAGCCTCTTCTGAACCACATACCTATATAGCGTGGTTCCAGTATGCTTTTTAAACTCTCTGGAAAGATGATACTTGCTGATATAGAATGCCGATGCCAACTGATCCATATTGATCTCGTCTTCCAGATTTTCATTGATGTAGCTGATCACAGAATCAATGAGCTGGTTCTTCTTGACCTGAGGCTGGAGTTTATCATCTTCAAAACTCATACGGTTCAGCTCAATCATGAGCTCTGTCAGAAGAGCCTTCGGCAGAAGATCCGCCCCGAAGCTTTCCTCCACTGCCTGATAATGCAGCTTATCAAGAATACCTCTTATGAGCTGATGATTTTCCATGGTCGTTCTGATTAACGTCTTTTTCTCCTGATCCAGAAAGCATCTGGTCAGATCAGACTGTTTACTGGAAAGCGTCTTGAGATACTCCTTATTCAGCCAGAGGACATACCGCTCATAATAATGCTCAGGATTCTCGATGAGGACCTGATGAAGCTCCTTATGATTGACCAGAAGAATATCACCTGGTACAAGATGATAGTTTCTTCCCTCAATCTGATAACGCACTTCTCCCTTCACAAAAAAATACACTTCAAAAAAATCATGATGATGGAGCGAAACACTCTTAAATTGCATATCCTTATAGTAAAACAGCTCATAATCCATTCGAACCATGTGCTGTCTGCTTGAATAGTCGTTTTTACGCTTGCTCATGTCATTTCCTCCTGTTACTCTTGTTTTCATCTTAGCGATAATGAGCATTATTTGCAAGTCCATAGGCAAGTATAATCATCATCAAACACA
>DATIRH010000412.1:0-3954 GCA_035469845.1 Proteiniclasticum sp.
ATAAGTCCGTACTTGAAAATCCGGATATGATTTCTTCAACCGTGCTAAAGAAGGGACTAGATTCAGGTACCGCATTCGAAATCTTATCTATAGACATTGCTGATGTAGACATCGGAAGAAATATCGGTGCTAAACTGCAGGAAGATCAGGCTCAGGCTGACAAGAAGATTGCTCAGGCTAAAGCTGAAGAAAGACGTGCTATGGCCGTAGCTCTTGAACAGGAAATGCGTGCAGAAGTTCAGGCGATGCGTGCTAGAGTAGTTGAAGCTGAAGCTGAAGTACCAAAGGCATTATCTGAAGCATTAAGAAGCGGAAATATTGGTGCATTTGACTATTACAATATGAAAAATGTAATGGCAGACACCAATATGAGAGATTCCATATCCCAGAGCGGCAAGCAGCAGTCACCTCAACAGAAGGAAGATTAAGATAGGAGGATTCCTATGGATTTTATTATAATGCTGGTAATATTCGGGGTGATTTCTTCTTTAACTAGAAAGAGTAAAAAGCCTCAAGGTAGAAGACCAGCTACATCCAATTATCCCACAAAGAATCTACCCAGTGATTCTCGTGCTGGTACAGTTCAGTCAAGAATGAATGATCTGAAAAAGCCTGAAAATCTGCAAGATGGTCTTTCTTCGCTCTTCAATATGCTCGCTGGCGAAGAAGTTCTTAAAGATCGAAAGACAATTGAATCCGAACGGTCTAAGAAGCTTGAACTGGAAGAGACAATGAAAAGAAGAGAAATGGAAGCTGTTGAAGCTTTTGATATGGAGCAAAAACTGGAGTCTGAAGCTAATGAAAAAGCTTATGAGGACGAAAACGATGCTCTTAAGCTGGAAATGCTTAAGGATGGCCTTCCAGATGAATCCGGAAGTGCTACGTCAGTACCACTCGTGATCAGCCTTACAGAAGCTCAGAAAGGCATTATCTGGCTTGAAATCCTGGATAAACCTAGAGCATTGAAAAAAACAATAAGATAATTTCTAAAGATATCTCTACATTTGTAGGGATATCTTTTTTTTCTAAATTTCTATAAAAATATTTTCTGATTTTTCTAAAATTAATTGATTTGTATCTTTTATTCAGAACAAAAATGATAAATTTTAGACATAAAGAAGGAAAGGTGATAAAAAATGAGTACTACAAAATCAAAGATGGTGTTCGTATTATTTATTCTTCCTTTGTTTATACTCTCGCTCACTTCTTGTGCGGCTTCTGCTGATAATCTACCTGATGGAGCCAGTATTAGTGGTAAAATGCTTACGATAGAGCTTGAAGAAAATCCTTCAACAGGTTTTAGTTGGAGCTACTCTTTATCAGATGAAGATGTGATCCATCTTGTTGAAGATGGCTATGTAGCAGATTCAGATGATCCAGATGTTGTTGGTGGCGGAGGTATGCATGAATATAAATTCGAGGGTCTCGAAGCAGGGGAAACTACAATAATTTTTGATTATTTTAAATCCTGGGAAGGTATAGAATCTGCGGAAGAACACGTGGAATATGTCGTGACAGTTGAAGATGATGGATCAATCGCTGAAGTAACTCAGTAAAAGAGAGTTTCAATATGGCCTCTGTCCAAGGCACTGGTCGTATTGAAACTTTATTATTGTATTTTTTAAAGATAGAAGGAGGATTTTTTATGATAGGATCGCGTTTATTTTCCTTTGTTGCTGCAATCACTCTCTCAATGGTCATTTTATCTGGTTGTACAAATAGTGAAGAGCCTGTTTCTAAATTGACCTTTACGCCTGAAACCTATCCAGTAGTGGACGGATCTACTGTAACGATTCCGCTATCCGAGATGCTTGCTTCCAAACTAATGGATCTACCAATAGAAGAAGCAAGGCAATATATCGTCCACAATAAAACTCATGAAGCCTATGTTAATCTAATAGAAAAGAATGCTGATATCATATTCGTTACCAGCCCATCAGAAGAAGAGTTAGAGCTTGCTGAGAAAAGTGATATAGAATTTGAAGTGATTCCGATCGTCAGTGAGGCTTTTGTTTTTCTTACTGGAAAAGATAACATGATTACAGGTCTTTCACTGGAAGAGATTCAAAAAATATATACCGGAGAAATAACCAACTGGAACGAGGTCGGTGGGGAAGACATGGAAATCATTCCATACCAGAGACCTGTGAATTCCGGAAGCCAAACCGGATTTCTTGATCTGGTTATGGGAGAACTAGAGCCTATGGATCCACCTACAGACCAGATCATTGCTGGAATGGGAGAACTCATTGATACCGTATCCGCATATACCGATGCGCCCAATGGCCTTGGTTATTCCTACTACTATTACACCAGTGAAATGTGGGGAAATGATAGAGTGAAACTCATCGAAATAGATGGAACTATGCCAGATCCTTCTACAATCACTTCAGGGGCGTATCCATTGAAGACAGCTTACTATGCTGTTATACGCGCTGATGAGGAGGACAATAGCCCTGTAAGGCAAATGGTTTCCTTTCTACTTACTGAGGAAGGACAGTCGCTGGTAGAGGAGGCTGGATATGTTAGAATTAAGCCTAAAAAGGAATAAATTATCAGGACTCAAAAACCTTTCAATTCTCACAGCAATGGTCTGCTTATTAATGAGTGGGGGATGCAGAAAAGAAACCCCCATAGAAGCACCTGACGTTGAACCCGAAATTCTTCAGGAAGAACCTTTTGTTTATAATTCTCCATTTAAAAAAGTGGAAGGTCCGGTCAAGCTGGCTTATCTGATTAATAATCCAAATATAGAAGTATATGATGAAATCGAGGAAAATGATCAGTATAGAGAAATGAAGCTCAGTATTTCAAAGCTGAAGGATAAAAATGTAGAGGAGATCATAAATAGTAAAATAAGCAGTCTTCACCAAAGGTTAAAAGAAATGGAACTTCCGCCTACCAGAGGCATCAAAAAGATCATTCCTGATGGCTCCACTCTGCAAAGTGAGTATATAACGACATCAATGACTTTCAGCTATTACAACATTATATCAGTGAATTCAGTCGCTTCAAGAACCTATAAAACGCCTGATGCTAAAGACTACGATAATTTTGTGGAATATACAGACACAATAACCCTCGATCTTAAAACAGGAGAGGAAATTATACTTGAGGATCTTTTCATAACGGATTCCAATTACAAGGAACGCTTGAATGAGCTTATTAGAGCCTACTTGAACAATGAATATGCAGAGGATGAATATAGTGAGTGGTATAGTTCAATCACCCTTGTGGCTCCATTTAGTGGCATAAAGGACACTCAGAAATTCATGCTTACAGAAAATGCACTATCACTTGTCATTGATTACGAAACCCCAGAGTTCGATACGATGAATTATTACACCCGGATCAATATCCCTTATTATGACTTGCAGGATATTCTGGCTATAAAGGAACGATTCTATGATTCAGAAGATCCTATTTTCGATCATGAATATGATCTGTCATATACACTCATCGACTATTACCACAAGCGCATAAAAGGGGAGCGCTTGAATGAAAAAATAAATGGGGTGCAGGTATACTATGAGTCCAGATATCCTAATGACCTGCCTTTATCTATAGAAGAGGACTTTGAAGTGTGCAGAGAACTCGTTATGAAAGAAATAGATAGATTAAGTGAAATAAAGAATCTCAACGGTTACTACTTTCAAGAAAGCATCGCATCATTAATAGGGGATTACATCATATTTTATACCAGTAAGAATATCATAGATGGTAATGATAATAACGTCTTTACATCTGAATTTCGAACATATCGTATGAACGGAGAGATACTTAATCTGGATGATCTTTTTATAGAAGAATATAATTATGATGAAATAATCAGAACAAAGCTTATTGAATCATTTCCTGACGGATATGAGCCTGATAGCAGTGTTATCAATCAACTACTGCAAAGTTTGACCTTCAGAATCAACCGAACAAGTATTTATTTCGCTTCGATGCCTG
>DATIRH010000413.1:0-5440 GCA_035469845.1 Proteiniclasticum sp.
TGAATCTCTTTCCACTAAGTAGTGCTGCAGCACATACTGATCATCATCCAGCGGTTTGTTGTTCACGATCTTGATCAGCATTCTCATGCCAACTGAACCCATGTCATACATAGGTTGAGCTATTGTGGAAAGCTTAGGATAGAACACAGCTGCCATGGAGTTGTCGTTGAATCCCATGACATCCACATCTTTAGGACAGTCAAGTCCTTTATCTCTTAATGCGTTGATTGCTCCCATAGCTACTTCATCTGAAGCGCAGAATACTGCGTCGATTTCACTGTTTTCTAGAATTACATTGATCCCGTTATATCCGTCTGCCGCTTTCAAGCCTCCAAAAAATACAAGACTTGGATCCAGTTCAATCCCACTGTCTTTCAGTGCTTTCTCATATCCGTTGTAACGTCTTGATACTGCGTTGGTCTTATCTTTTTTCAGTCCGATGAAAGCAACCTTCTTATTTCCTTTATCAAGGAGATATTTTGTTGCATCATAAGCCGCCTTTTTATTGTCAATGGTTACACTTGGATGCTTTCCACCTGGAATCTTCGTTTCTACAAGAACTGTTTTCAGTTCCAGTTCATCGATGAGCTCCAGAATCTCGCTTTCAAGGGATGAACTCATATAGAGCATACCATCCACCATCTTTTCTTTCAGTACACGGATATACTCTTTTTCCTTCTCAAGATCAGAGTCTGAATTACAAAGGATGATGTTGTAGTCATAAATATTGGCTACGTCCTCTGCTCCTCTTACAACTTCAGGATAAAACTGATTGGAAATATCCGGAACCAGAATACCAATGGTCTTTGTTCTTTGTGTTTTAAGGCTTCTCGCTACGATATTGGGTCTGTATTTAAGTTTGTCGATTGCCTCCTGAACTCTCTTTTTTGTATCTTCATTTACTACGTCTACGTTGTTTAATACACGAGATACGGTTGCGATAGATACGCCCGCTTCTCTTGCAACGTCTTTGATTGAAGCTGCCATGTTACCACTCCTCATATTTATAAATTAATATTCATTCTTCGATAAAAACAATACTTTATACTAGTATATCACCTTGAACACGAATGTTCTGTGTTATTTCTGTTAAAACATTAGTAAGTAAACCTTATCATATACATTGTAATATATATTTACTGAAAATACCTTACTTTTTTTCACGAAAATGTAAATTTTTTTCCTGTTTACATTGCTTCTCTTTTGTATCTTAACATCTTCCACTATAAAATGTAATGGTTTCATGAAAATTTAACCTGTGTTTTCATTGCATTATAAAAATGTAAACCTGACTATGCATGCATAGTCAGGTTTACTCATCATTTTACTTTCTCCTGCAGAGGATTTGTGCTATTTTACAACTTCAACACCGATGTTGATTGCTTCTCCATTGATATTGAATTCTTCTGCAGCATGTTCTTCGTTATAACGGACTTCTTCTGCCAGGGTTTCCTTCTTCAGATGGTCTTCAAATCTCTTCATGATCGACATCAGCTTCTCATTTCCTGAAACATAAAGTCTGATCTTATCAGCCACCTCAAATCCGGATTCCTTTCTCAGGTTCTGGATCTTGGAAATCATTTCACGGACGTCCCCTTCTTCCTTTAGTTCAGGCGTCAGGTTCGTGTCAAGAATCACACCAAGTTCTCCTTCACCGGCAAAGGCGAAGCCTTCCAGCCCTTGCATGGTCACCAGAAGATTGTCTCCGTTCAAGAGGATTTCCTGTCCATCGATGTTTACCGCAACATCTTCACCGCGGCCAACCTTCTGAGCAAGTTCCATCTGATCCATGCCATTGATGGCATTTTTGATCTTCGGAATCATCTTACCGTATAGTTTTCCGATGACTGGAAGATTCGGCTTGATCTCATAGTTTACATATTTGGAAAGGTCTGCTCCAAGAACAACTTCCTTGATGTTGAGCTCATCCTTGATGACATCTCCATAATAGTCCGGAAGTTCCTTTTCGGAAATAAGCATCTTTGAAAGAGGCTGTCTGTTCTTCATGTTGGAGGTGTTTCTTGCACTTCTTCCCAGTGTCACCAGGCTGTAGGCAAGACCCATTTCTCTTTCCAGCTCCTCATTGATCATCGTTTCATCCGCTTCAGGATAGATTGTGAAGTGGACGGATTCCTTTGCGTCCTTGTCCAGTCCAACGACCAGGTTCTGATAGATGGTTTCTGAAATATAAGGTACAAATGGTGCTGAGGTCTTTGCAAGTGTCACAAGTACATTATAAAGCGTGGTGTAGGCACTGATCTTATCCTCTGTAAGTTCATCAGACCAGAATCTTGCACGGTTTCTTCTGACGTACCAGTTAGACAGATCCTCTGTAAATTCTTCGATGGCAAGGGCACTCTGGGTGATTCTGTATCCATCCAGATTCTCCGTTACCTTCTTCACCAGGCTGCTTAGCTTGGAAAGAATCCACTTGTCCATGATATTGTCGGATTTATGATCTTTGTACTCCAGCGGATTAAAGTTGTCGATGTCCGCATAAAGCACATAGAAGGAATACACGTTATAGAACGTTAACAGGAACTTTCTCTGGCTTTCAGCCACATCATCCTGGGAGAATCTCGAAGGAAGCCATGGCATGGAAGCGGTATAGAAATGCCATCTTGTAGCATCAGCTCCCTGTTCGTTGATGACCTTCATCGGCTCAACGACATTTCCCTTGTGCTTGGACATCTTGATGCCCTTCTTGTCCAGTACATGACCCATGACGATGACATTTTCGAATGGACTCTTCTTGAAAATGGCTGTTGAAATGGCGAGCAGTGTGTAGAACCATCCTCTCGTCTGATCCACTGCTTCTGAAATGAACTGCGCAGGGAAGTTTTCTTCAAACATCTCCTTGTTTTCAAAGGGATAGTGCCACTGTGCAAAAGGCATGGATCCTGAATCAAACCAGGCATCAATGACTTCATGGGTTCTCTCCATGACGCCGCCGCACTTATCACAATTCAGCTTCACTTTGTCGATATAAGGCTTATGGAGTTCGATGTTCTCAGGAACATCAATTCCCTTTTCCTTCAGTTCTTGAATGGAACCGATACATTCTCTATGACCGCAGGAACATTCCCATATTGGAAGTGGTGTTCCCCAGTATCTGTCTCTTGAAATTCCCCAGTCAATTACATTTTCAAGGAATTTACCCATTCTGCCTGTTCTGACATTGTCAGGATACCAGTTTACGCTGTTGGAATTCTCAAGAAGTTCATCTCTTAGAGAACTCATCCTGATAAACCAACTGTCCTTTGGATAGTAGAGAAGCGGTGTATCACATCTCCAGCAGTGTGGATAGGAATGTGTATACTTCTCTGTATGGAAAAGCTTGTTCGCATCCTTCAGCCACTGCAGAATCGCCTTATCCGCTTTTCTGACATCCATGCCTTTGAAGGGCTCCACTTCGTCCATGAATTTACCTTCTTCATTGACAAGATGGATAAATGGAATATCATTCTTCATACCCACCATGTAGTCATCTTCACCATAAGCAGGCGCTGTATGAACTACACCGGTACCGTCTGAAAGCGTGACAAAATCTCCATGGATGACAAAGAATGCTCTCTTCTCTGGTGTATGGAAAGGCATCAGCTGCTCATAGTCCATATCGATCAGTTCTTCTCCCAGGAATTCACGAATGATTTCATATTCCTTGCCTTCCAGAACCTTTTCACAAAGAGCCTTCGCCAGGATGTAGATTTCATCCTCCACCTTTACTTCCACATAGGTGAAAGTCCTGTTTACTGCAAGGGCTGCATTAGATGGTAGTGTCCATGGGGTAGTTGTCCAGGCAAGAATATACTTGTTTTCGCTACCCTTCACCTTGAACTTGGCGATGGCAGATTTGTCTGTGACATCTTTGTATCCCTGTGCCACTTCATGGGAAGACAGTCCTGTTCCACAACGTGGACAGTAAGGCATGACCTTGAAGCCCTTGTAGAGAAGTTCTGATTCCCACATGGTTTTCAGTGCCCACCATTCAGATTCTATATAATCATTCTTGTACGTGATGTAAGGGTCTTCCATGTCTACCCAGAAACCGATCTTTTCGGACATTTCCTTCCACATGCTGGTGTACTTGAATACACTTTCCTTACATTCGTTGATGAAGTTTTCCACTCCGTATTCTTCGATCCCTTTTTTTCCATCAATTCCGAGCTTCTTTTCAATTTCGAGCTCCACTGGCAGACCATGAGTATCCCATCCGGCCTTTCTCAGTACTTTATACCCTTTCATGACCTTGTATCTTGGAATCAGATCCTTGATGACTCTTGTAAGGACATGCCCTACATGAGGTTTACCATTGGCTGTTGGAGGTCCGTCAAAGAATGTGAACACCTCACCATCCTGGTTCAGCTTATAATTCTTTTCAACGATATTTTTTTCCTGCCAGAGATCTCTTACTTCATCTTCCATCGATACAAAGGATTTACCCGCATCAACTTTTTTATACATAAATCTACAACTCCTTCTTCCCTGAATATATAAAAAAAGACCCGTCCAAAATAGGACGAGGTCTCGCTATACCACCTAATTAATACATTTTCAGATACACAGAGAAAATCCTTCTCCTTCATATCCTATTTCTTAACGCGAAACAACGTAAATGCTTACTTCTATTTTTCAGCAGTTCCACTCCCAGGTGATTTTCACTTCTTTCAGGCTAAGGTTTCTCAGCATTTAACCTCTCTCTTTAAGCCTGTTTCAGAAGATACTCGTCCTGTTCACAGCGTTTGACCTAATCATTATATTATATGCATAATCCCTTGTCAAACAACTGAATCACGGGCTTTAGCCCAGTAACTCATCTGAGAAGACATTATTCTTTCTTTTTGCCCATGTAGGCTTTCATGTGCACCACATTCTTATTTCCCAGTTTCAATTTCGGCATTTCATCATTGGCAAAACCAAGATTGTCCCATCTGCTGATCTTGTTGAGATAATCGATGACGAGCTTTTTGCCGTGACGCTTCTCTTCATCGGAAGAGAATTCCATCTCTTCCAGGAAGGCTTCCACAATCTCATCTGTCTCCTTGGATTTTCTGCCAAGGTCAAGCAGCATTTCAACGAAATATCCATAATAGAAATCTTCTGGAATATGAGGATATTTCTCTTGGACTTCCTCGCTTAAGGTGAACTTATCGAAGAAATAGTCATAGATTTCATCATAATCTTCTTCTCTTTCAATAAACATCGGATCAGCTGCATCCAGAAAGTCAGGACGTTCAAAACTCTTGTATCCCTGACCTCTGTTCCAGGTTTTAATATCATCGATGTCGAAGAAAGTTTCAAAGTCTATGTCCACGATGTACTCTTTGTCGTCAAGATAAACAGAATCATATTCATGCGTCAGAGAATGTCTGTAGGACAATACACGATTGAACAGCTTCATCTCCATATTTCCATGATTTTTCTGTACGATTTCGTGTAG
>DATIRH010000414.1:0-4554 GCA_035469845.1 Proteiniclasticum sp.
ATCAATGAACCCGTCATATTCGGACTTCCAGTTGTGCTTAATCCGGTAATTGCAGTACCATTCATCTTTGTTCCAATGATGAATATCATAATTTCATGGGTCACCATGAATATAGGACTGGTGCCCATAACAAATGGTGTCATCATGCCATGGACTACACCGCCCATCATATCCGGATTTTTATCCTCAGGATGGCAAGGTGCAGTACTGCAGATCTTCCTGATTGCCTTGGGAATCGTTCTCTATCTACCATTTGTAAGAGCAATGGACAAGACTTATGTGATAGAGGAAAATACTGTAACAATTGATGAAGAAGAAATTTCTTTTGATGATCTCACTCTATAAAGAATAAGGAGTTTACTATGAAAATTGTCATGATTTACGATCAGATTCAGTCTGGTATGGGTACGAAAGACGATAAGATGTTACCCCTTGGTGGGAAGAAGGAAGCCATAGGGCCTGCTGTGATGATGCAGTCCTGTCTGAAAGAAATAGATGGGAAAGTCATTGCGACTCTTTATTGCGGAAATGGAACCTATCTTTAAGATCCAGACCTGGTCGTAAAGAAACTGACCATGATGGTAAAAAAGCTAAGTCCTGATATCGTCATATGTGGACCAGCATTTAATTTTAAGGATTATGCTTTGATGGCAGCACATACAGCACAGATGATATCAACTGAAACTGACATCAAGGCTTTCGCTGCCATGTCAGTGGAGAACACTTCTGTCATAGAAAAGTATAAAGACAAAGTCCATATTATAAAAACACCCGCCAAAGGAGAAGGTGGCTTAAACGATGCACTCAAAAATATGTGTCTCATGGCTAAGCACCTTGTAGATGATACTGTCACAGAAGAATTAACAAAGGAAATTTGTTATTAAGTAACTGGCTGCAGAATTTCTGTAGCCTTTTATACAAAGGAGAAAATTATGCATAAGTTAGGAATATCAATCTATCCAGAACATTCCACATTTGAAAAGGATGTCGCGTACATGTCACTTGCTTCGTCTTATGGTTTCAGCAGGATCTTCACATGTCTTCTCTCCGTAGATAAACCAAAGGATGAGATCATCACTGAATTCAAAGCCTTCATGGACAAAGCCCACGAATTCGGGTTTGAAGTAGCAGTTGACACCAATCCTGAAGTGTTTGCTCACCTTGGTGCTACACCGCTCAACTTAAGTGTATTCAGTGAAATGCATGTGGATATCATCCGTCTGGATGGACACTTTGATGATTACCTGGATATGGCGATTACTCATAATCCTGAGAATATTAAAATTGAATTTAACGGAAGCTCAGATGCTTCAGTGGATCATCTATTACGTCATGGTGCGAATCCGCACAACATGACCGTATGTCATAACTTCTATCCTGAAAGATATACTGGTCTTGGATGGGAAGTCTTCATGAACTTCAACAAGAAGTGGAAAGGTCTAGGTTTAAGAACAGCAGCCTTTGTTTCAAGTAACAATGAAGGCACTTTTGGCCCATGGCCTGTCTATGCAGGACTACCTACTGTGGAAATCGACAGAGGTCTTCCAATTGATGTTCAAGTAAGACATCTACTGGCTTCTAACATGATTGACGATGTACTTATAGGAAACGCCTATGCAACCGAAGAAGAGCTTAAGACCATGTCCAAGGTGGACTTGTCTAAGACCACTTTCAAGATTGAATCTGAGACGGATCTTTCTGAAGAAGAGAAAAAGGTTCTGTATAATTATCTGCATGCAGGAAGAACAGACGCATCTGACTTTATCATCAGATCTTCTAGGCCTAGAACAGACTACAGAAAAACTTTGATACCTGTCAGAAAGTGTACGAAGGAAAAATTCACGAGAGGTGACATTGTCATAGTGAATGACAATCTAAGCCATTATCGTGGGGAACTTCAGATTGTACTAAAGGATATCGAAAATGATGGGGAACGTAATTATGTGGGATCAATTCCTCAGAATGAGCAGATGATTCTAGATTTACACGAACAGCATCCTGATCATTTATTCGGGTTCATCAAGCCGGAATAGAACTGTTTCATCAAAGAAAGTCATGACAATATATATATGTAAAAGAGCACCTAGATACGGTAGGATGAATCCTACTAGTAACTAGGTGCTCTTTTACTTCTGCTCTTTTATTGAATCGTTGTCTGGTGTCAATCGATAAGTATGAGATCCTCATATTCCAATAAGAAATCATCCAGACTATTCGCTTCACGGTCATTCTGATTTCTTAAGTTGTAATCGAAGAAATCAAGGATGACTTCTTTCTGTATTTCAATAGATTTTCTTCCACCCATTTCTCCTGAGAATCCGACATACTTAGCCAGAGGAGAATACATATACGCCATGGAGAAATCAACATGTACTGTCCGGTTCATCTGAATCAGAGTAGCATCTTCTGAATTTCTTCTAAGAACATCAAGGCCGTTATTATTTGGTCCTTGGCTCCATTGTTCACTTCTTATAAACAGTGCCGGTATGTCCAGTCCCTGCTCTAATACTTCAGTTCCAATGGGTTCCACCCAGGCATCGAGTCCCATCAGGGCTTTGATGCGAGGATCCTTCAAGGCGATGTAGACATTTCCACCACCGCCGGTAGAGTGGCCCAGTACACCTAGAGCATCCAGATCAAGCTGATCCTTGAAATCCCCATTTGCATTCTGTTTTTCAAGATCATCTAGAACAGTGGCTACATCGTCTCCGTAGGTGTTCACGAGAAGTGTGGATGATTTCTTGAATGCAGTGGGATTAGCAGCTTGGCTTGGTAGAGCATCTTCACTGAGATGTGCTACACTTCCGTCTTCAAATTTAACAGCTTGAGATCCATAGGTATGATCTATGGACACTGCGATAAACCCATGAGAAGCCAGTTCTTCAGCAAAATCCGTGTGCAGTTCTCTGAATCCCTGCCAGCCGTGGGAGATCACCACCACGGGATATCCATTCTCTGATTCGCTAACCGGTGCATCAACATAGGAGTTGGAGTCGATCTCTGCTGTATGGTCCAGCATAAATGCCGGAAGTCGAAAGCTTTTAGCAAGCTGCCTTGTAAGCACTTTCCCCTCAGTAATCCATTTGGCTTTCTGTAAGCCTTCTGTATCATCCGTTGGATACCAGATCTGATATTTTATCTTGCGATTATCGGTTTCCGTATCCGTATAGATTTCTTCTCTTGTCTTATCTTCCAGTTCATAGATCTTTGTTCCTACCTCGAAAGGACCGCCTGGTATCGGCAGTTTCTCTTTTGGGAAGCTCAAAAGAAATATGATGGAAAATGAAATCAGAACGATGCCTATGCCTATGATCCATCTGCTGCTTCTTGAACTGATTTCAAATGCATTGAAATAGTTTAGCGCGACAAGAATTAAGTAGAATGCAGCTGCCAGATAAAGAGGATAGAACTGCCATCTGGGTCTGCTTAGAAGGAGCTGCGCTGCGATTCCAAGAAGTAGAAGAAGCCCTATATATTTTGATTTTTCCAGGATGAATGTTACTAATGACATGATTTACACTTTCCCATCTTGTTTAGTTTTTGTTATTCTTTCCACCTTAAAGCTGTTAGCCTTTAAAAAGCGGAGGATTTCTCTAAGATCTTCTTTTTTCATTCCAGGTGTTCTGGATAGGATCCATAGGCTGCTTCTGCTATCCCCCATGACCACGGCATATCTGTAATCAGATGCCAGTTTAATCACGTTGTAGTCGCCTTTAAACGGCCAGAAGAACTGAACGTAGAGTCCACCTGCACATTTTTCGTCTCGAAGCCATGCACTTCCTTTGATTCCTTTTTTCTTGCCATTTTTAAAGCCTTTGTTCTCCACGCGGATTTTTCCGTTTTTACGCATGGTATAGGTTGCTGTGACGTTATCAAGACCACTCTGCCCTCGGGCTGGAAACTTTCCTATTTCATACCATTTGCCTAGATATCTATTCAGATCCAGGTCACAGACCCGAGGAATTTTTATTGAATCATTTACCGTATTGTTCATTCTTGTCACCCTCAATTTTACTATACTTACCGATTGAAATTCTCTAATTATTCTCAATAATGATAGCATAAATAACTTAGATATATATTAAGTTTATGAGAACATCATCGGAAGTGCAGACTGGAATTTTCTGAAATGAGAAAATTGCTCCCTGCAATAGGAGCTGATGTGTAAAGTGTTGATACATTTACTTGAAGCTTGCCATTATGTGTGGACAATATTTTTCTGGCTGTGGATATTTGTGTTTCTTTCTTCAGTGACATCTACTATGCTATTCATATGTATGAAAAAGTGACTTTCCTTTCATAACCGCAGTAGAAGTGTTCAGTTATTTAGAATAATTATCTGAAATAAATTTTATCGCCTGTGTCTTTTTAGAAGGCACCAGGGTATTACTTATAGAAGGAAGGAGGAGAGAGATGCAAAGCAAAATGGAGTCGGATCCGATCATCGACCATGTAATCCAAAAACATTATGAAATGGTTTATAAACTAGCATATGCAAGAACGAGAAACCAGTATGATGCGGAAGATATCCTCCAGGAGGTGTTCTTACGTTAC
>DATIRH010000415.1:0-1861 GCA_035469845.1 Proteiniclasticum sp.
CTGAATTTGTTTCTATAGAAAAATCAATGATATGTGAAAATGACTGAAGCAGCTCTTCTCTTCTCTGCTTTCGAAAGGACAGATGATGAAGGGCCAAAGGTGAATCCAGATGGAAATCTCCGCTCTGGACAATACGTATAGATTTCAAAAGTCATCCCTCCTTAGAACTTAAGTTCTTTTTTAATGATTGTAACATATTTCATTATCGGTGAACACCCGTATACACCATATGAATCAGTCCTTGGAACCTCATTAGAACTGTATCCGTTCCTGATTTTTAGGATATAATGGAATTGAAATACGAAGAAAGTAGAACAAGGAGTCGTTATGGTAAGAAATATCGCCCACAGAGGGTACAGTAAAGAATATCCTGAGAACACCATGCTGGCATTTCGAAAAGCCATAGAAGCCGGCTGTGATGCCATAGAGCTGGATGTCCACCAGTCCAAGGACGGGCACATGATGATCTTTCATGATGAAGAGCTTCTTCGAACAACACAGATCAGCGGATATATCCGAGACTTCACAGCCCAGGAGCTTAAGAACATGGATGCCAGCCTGTTATTCAAGGGCATTCATGAAAACAATGGGATCCCGACGCTGGAAGAATACTTTGAGTTCATAAGCGGGCAGAAGATCACCACCGTAATTGAACTGAAGAATAATGTCTTCGCCTATCCCGATATGGAAGAAAAAATAATCGAAATGGTAAAACACTATGACTTGGCAGAACGTGTGATTCTCTGCTCTTTTTCAAGGAACAGTATACTGAAATGTCATCAAATTGAGCCTCAAATTGAAACTGCGCTGATTACGGACTACTGGCTGAAAAGAGGTGGCAGCGTCGCAAGGTCTCTTGGTGCTACTTATATTCATCCGAGACACATTTTCCTGCTACCCTGGTCAGTAAGAGAAATGAAGCATGCTGGAATTCTCATCCAGCCCTGGACGGTAGACAGCAGGCGGAGAATGATGAAACTTATCAGGTCAGGGGTTCATGGAATCATCACAAATGATCCGAAACTCTTGAATGAAGTCAGATCAGCACTTAAGAAAGAATAAAGATAGACAGAGAAAAAGAGATCAAATTAATGATCTCTTTTTTCAATTATTCATTTCTTTCATGTGATTATGATTTTCTATTTACTTTCAGGACCAGGTTCCTTAGGTGCATCTTTCGGTTCCGGTTTCTCCTCGATCTTCTTCACTTCGTAAGTTGAATCAGCTTCCCCATATTGTGTGAACTTGATGTTCAGATTCAAATCACTGAGATTGTATTTCTCAGATGGAATATCCAGTACGATTTCATTGTTCAAGGATGTCATGGTAATCTCTGGTTCATCAGTTCTTTCTGAATTAAGATCTTTATCAGCATCATCTTGTTCATCTTCCTCAACTTCATAATGAAGTGTCTGTTGATCGCTTTCATAGGTGCTGCTCTTTTCCTGATGAGAACCTAGTCTTAATTTGATGTTGAGATCCTGAAGGTTGTATTGTTCTACAGGAATTTCAAGAACAAGTTCTTCAACTGGTCTGATTTCTCCCATTTCATTTGGATCAACATCATCCACATGCCGTTTTGTCTTTGTCGTAAAGTCTTCGTCCGACATTGTCAGTATCTTCTTTGCCTGTTTCATGAACTCTTCAATGGTATCAAATTCATAAAGTGTTTTCTTGAATTTGAATGACGGCTTCTGTACTCCCCATTCTCTTTCCTTTGAACGTATGATGAGTTCAGGCAGTTCCTGAGACAGTCTTTCTACCAGTTTATCGTGATCAGGATACTTTGTATTCAGTTTGATTTTCATGTGATTACCCCCAATTTTTATGTTGTATAATGACCTTCTTGTTGAAGTTTTAC
>DATIRH010000416.1:0-2673 GCA_035469845.1 Proteiniclasticum sp.
GATGATCTGACATACCAAATAGACGTGGAAGAACGCCTATTGGAACTCAAAATTCCGAAGCTGATCCTTCAGCCCCTGGTGGAGAACGCCATTATTCATGGTCTTGAAGGCAAGGGGAAAATAGAGGTGCTAGGATACATTGAAGGAAAAGACATGATTTTTGAAGTCAAAGACGATGGGATAGGCATCGAAGAGAAGATTGCACTGAAGCTCCTTGAAGAAAGGCCTGACAAGGGCATCGGGCTCACAAACGTCCACAAGAGAATCGAGCTTCTCTATGGGAAAGGCTATGGCGTGAAGATCTTTACTGAAATCGCCAAAGGGACCACCATACGCATCGCGATTCCAGAAGGGGGTACAGTATGATCCGAGTAGTAGTTGTTGAAGATGAGAAAATGATCAGGCGAGGCATCATTATGACCACCGACTGGCAAGCCTTCGGCTGCCAGGTGGTTGGGGAAGCTTCCAATGCGTCAGATGCGATTAAACTCATAGAAGAGAAGAAGCCGGAGATTGTTCTCACGGATATACGCATGAAAGGCATGTCAGGCATTGAGATGATTGAAGCCCTCAAAGACTACGAAGGTCTTCACTTCATCATCATATCCGGCTATTCAGATTTTGAATATGCAAGAAGTGCCCTTAGACTGGGCGTGACGGATTATCTGCTTAAACCCTTCAAAGATGAGGAACTTGAAAAGGTTCTTGAGAAAGTGACCGGTGAAATCAAAGAAATCAGAAAAAAACCAGTTGAACCGGTGCTGGACTTTTTCAATGAATATGACACAACAGAAAACACTGAACCAAACCGTTATGTGCAGCAATGCGTGAAGTGTATTGAAGAGAACTACATGAAAGAGATGACCTGCGTAAAGACAGCAGAAAAACTTGGCATCAGCGAAAGCTATCTTGCTAAGATCTTCAAACGGGAGACAGGGTACACCTTTGTGGACTATCTTACCCACTACAGGATGAAGCAGGCCATACAAATCATGGAAAAGGATCATCCCAAGATTTATGAACTGGCCTACCTTGTAGGCTATAATGATGCGCATTACTTCAGTAATATTTTTAAAAAAGTGACCGGGAAAAGTCCAAGTGTGTATATGAAGAAACTAAATAACTAACGAAGCAATCATAAGGAGATAGAAATGAAAGAAATCAGAAACATCATATTCGACATCGGTAATGTGCTGATCCGTTTTGACCCGACGGAATGGCTCATCAATAATTATGGACACGACAAAGAAGCCATGAAGACAATCTACAAGGAAGTATTCCAGAGTGAAGAATGGAAGCTTCTTGATCATGGAAAGATGAGTGAAGTTGAATCAGCAAGCAGGATCATTACCCGTATACCGGACTATAAGGAAATCGTGGAGATGATCATCTATCAGTGGGAGAATTTTCTCATAAGAGAAATGCCAGTATCTGTGTACTTCCTCAGAAAGTTCAAAGAGATGGGCTACAATCTCTATGCACTATCCAATTATCCCGAAAGAGGATTCGAGAATACAATGAAGTATTATCCGTTCTTCGAGCTCTTTGATGGCAAGGTCGTATCCTATGCCCATCAGGAAATGAAACCAGAGAGAAAGATCTACGAGATCCTTATGGATAAGTATAATCTGGATCCCGAGGAATGCGTATTCATCGATGACACTCTGGTCAATATTCACACAGCCATGGGATTTGGTATGGAGGGTGTGCACTTCATCCACAACAACCAGCTCATGGATCTTTACCTCATGCTGGAAAGAGATGTGGATAAAGTTCAGGATCCTGGAGCACCACTTCTCTAAGAATCATAATTTCATGCAAGTTTTTTGTAAATTATGATCTGGTATGACAATACTTTGTTCTATGAACATATAAGCTTCTAAAATCTTCATCATAGGATAAGCGATTTCTCAATACACTTTATTATCGCTGCAGTTATCTGCAGTCAAGAGAATTAATGATAATTAAGTGAAAAAGAGATGCTATCACAATCCTGTTTGACGCTTACTTTTCATTGTGATAGTATCTAAACAGTTTGAAGAGAATATGAATGGAGATAATAGGATGAAGCTTAAATTTAATTTTAGAAGTCTAGTTGCAGATCGAAATGCTCTGTTCAAAAAAATACTGCTGTTATCTCTGGGGCTTTTTATTGCCCAGATGGGTACGGCTCTCATGTACAGATCATTGATCGGAAGCAGTCCCATGGCAACGGCTGTAGATGGTATCAGCACCATGCTAAGTATCTCAAAAGGGGCGTCAAACATTGTGCTGAACACTATATTTCTGATTGTTGCTTTTATAGTCAATCGAAAATCCATCGGAATCGGGACTATTATTGCAGTTGTGCAATTTGGGCTGTTCCTGGATATCTGGTTAGCGATCATACCTGAAATGGTCATTGATCAGATGAGCATCAGAATAATGCTCAATATTTTGGGAACTTTTTTTTCTGCGATGGGAATCGCTTTCTACATACAGTTTAATATAGGAATGGGTCCACTGGAGCTCATGGTAGACTCCATTCATTTAAAGTCAGGATTGGATTACAGATGGTCGAGATACATATTTGATGGGCTGTTATTACTTCTAGGGATTCTGTTCAGGGGGGTTTTTGGCCTTGGAACCATTTTGAATCTGGTGCTGATGGGGTATTTTCTCCAAAGATTCATT
>DATIRH010000417.1:0-2773 GCA_035469845.1 Proteiniclasticum sp.
AGATCTTTCAGTGCACCTGATTCTCTTAAGGCATTAAGGGCACCGTTCAGTGTATCTCGTAGCTCAGTGTCATCTTGTCTGATGGTGATGGCGATAGGTTCATTGGTCAGCATCACTTCTGTAAGCTCATAAGAATCCGGATCTTTTGCAGCATAATCGATGGCTACAGCGTAGTCCGCAACAATGACGTCCACATGTCCGGCTTTCATGGCCGAGAAAGTCTGAATGACTTCGTCAAAACGGAGCATTTCAAAATCCACCGTTTCGTTGTATTTGCTTGCAGCGATGTCCGCTGTGGTCTCAAGCTGTACACCCACCTTAAGTCCTTCCAGTCCTTCTGGTTCTGTGATGGTTCCTTCACCGGCTCTTGTGACGATGACCTGTCCATTGGTCATGTGCGGGTCTGTGAAAATATAGGATTCCAGTCTCTTTGGTGTGATGCTGGTGGCTGACATGATCACATCATAGCTCTTTGAATTCAGTCCATTAAAGATTCCTGCCCAGCTTGTGGAAATAAACTCCACTTCCATGTCCAGCTCTTCTCCAATGAGTCTGGCTAAGTCCACTTCGAATCCCACCAGCTTATTCGCATCATCTCTGAATTCGAAAGGCGGATAGGTATCATCCGTTCCGATCTTCAGTACCTTGTCGCTCTGCTCTTCCTGTGCGCATCCTGAAAGGATGGTTGTCCCTGCCAGTGCCAACGTGAATAATATACCCCATGTTTTTTTCATTTTTATTCTCCCCTCTTCTGTCCTTCTTCTTTCTTGGACCAACTTCGATTATTATAACATGATTTCGCTTTCTGTTAAGTATATTTAGTCATTATTATGTATATTTATGTAATTAATACATCTGATAAATAAATTCTGATTTCTCAATCGTTTTCATTTTCAAATTATCAATAAGCATTCTTAAATATAGCTTTCTTGATCAAATCATTATTGTTGTCCCATGTCACTTCATAGGAATTCAATGGATATCTCAGCCACTATTTATACATATTAATGCATAATATGTAAGCAGCCAGATGGCATATTAAACTGCCCATCCGGCTGCTTCTTCTGATCTCTTATTTCAGTATTTTATTAAGGAACAGTTTAGTACGTTCCACCTTCGGATCATCAAAGAGCTCTTCAGGCGTTCCCTGTTCCACAATCTGACCTTCATCCATGAAGATCACCCTTGTGCCCACTTCTCTTGCAAAGCCCATTTCGTGAGTCACCACAACCATGGTCATGCCATCTTCAGCGAGTTTTTTCATGACTTCAAGCACTTCGCCCACAAGCTCCGGATCCAGAGCAGAAGTGGGTTCATCAAAGAGCATGATGGATGGATTCATAGCAAGGGCTCTTGCTATAGCCACCCTCTGCTGCTGTCCACCTGAAAGCTTCGAAGGATATTCGTCCTTCTTGTCCAGAAGACCTATGCTCTTTAAAAGATTCATGGCTCGATCCTTTATGTTTCCTTCCTTTTCGCCCTTCACAAGGGAAGGCGCGATGGTCAGGTTTTCAAGCACTGTCAGGTGCGGGAAGAGGTTGAACCTCTGAAATACCATACCTAAAGAGGTTCTCAGTTTAGAGGCCTCCTTTTCATGGAGATTCAGAAGATCCTTTCCGTCTTCTATGTGACTGACAAGGTTTCCCTCAACATAGATCTTTCCTGAAGTGATGGTTTCAAGCTGATTCATGCATCTGAGCATGGTACTTTTACCAGAACCTGAGGGTCCGATGATACAGACCACCTCCCCTTCTTTCACTTCGAGATCAATTCCCTTGAGCACTTCCAGTTCGCCAAAAAATTTATATACATTTTCAAGTTTAATCATCTATCTCCACTCCTTTACTCATAGACAGAATACTTCTTCTCCAGCTTGTCAAAACTGACCTGGATGATGGAAGTAAACAGAAGGTAAAGAGCGCCGGCATAGATGAAGTAGATCCATTCTCCCGAAGAGTTGTTCATGACCTGAACGGTTCTTAGAAGATCAAACAGAGAAATGGATGCCACAAGTGACGTATCCTTCACCAAGGTAATGAGTTCATTACCCAGTGGTGGAATCAGTCTTCTGTAGCTCTGAGGAATGATGATCTTGAACATGGCCTGATAATAGCTCATGCCCAGCGCCTTGGCAGCTTCCATCTGTCCTTTGTCGATACTCTGGATTGCTCCTCTGAAGATTTCAGAAAGATACGCTGCAGAGTTTAATGAAAAGGCGATGAATGCCGCTGTCAGGGCAGGGATTCTTAATGTGACGCCCAGAACATCCGCTGTGAAAAGTGGCATCGCATAATAAAATACAAACAGCTGCATCAGCATGGGTGTCCCTCTGAATACCCAGACATAGAACCAGGACAGCCCATTTAGAAACTTGCTTCTTGATATTTTAAAAAGCGCGATGATAACGCCGAGAATGATCCCGAAAACGATGGATACTCCTGCGATCAGAAGTGTCCTCTGGGTTCCTTCCATAATTGCAAAAAATTGTTCTTGTGTGATCACTGTCTAGCTCCTTCCTACCTGAATGTTATTCAACTACGTTCAATTCTTCATCGATGTCAGATGTGTAATCTCCACCAAGCCATTCTTCTGAAATGCTCTTCAGGGTTCCATCTGCTCTTATTTCTTCCATGGCTTTGTTTATTTTCGTCTGTAGCTCTGTGTTGTCAGATTTAATTGCAACAGCAATGGGCTCATTTGTCAGCATGACCTCAGAGATCTGATAGCTTTCAGGATCCAGCTGCACATATTCTATGGCAACAGCATAATCTAC
>DATIRH010000418.1:0-5287 GCA_035469845.1 Proteiniclasticum sp.
TCATCGATGAAACTGCGTTTCATCGCATCTGGTGTCTATATCTTTCAGGGCTACACCCGTTCCCATTCCGAACACGACGGTTAAGCCTGATGGAGCCCATGATACTGCAGGGGAGGCCCTGTGGGAAAGTAGGTTGTCGCCGGTTAAACAGCTCTAAGCGTAAGCTTAGGGCTTTTTTGTTGATTGAAAATTGATGTTTATGAATTCCTTGACAAAAAATAACAAGTGTGACAGAATAATGCAGTATATGAGTAATAACAATCCGATGTGAGGGGAAGCAAGATGGAATCAAAAGGACTATATTTAATAGATGTTGAACAGGGATATACAATGGAGCAGGCAGTTGCAGAAGCAAAAAGATGTTTAAACTGCAAGAATCCGACTTGTATCACAGGGTGTCCGATAGAGAATGATATCCCTGAGTTTATAAAGGAAGTATCGAAAGGTAATTTCGGTGAAGCACGAGAAATTCTTGCCAGAAAAACTAATTTACCAGCAATATGCGGAAGAGTATGTCCGCATGATCTTCAGTGTGAAGGTCACTGTATTTTGGCAAAAGCGGGTAAGGAAATAAAAATCGGGAAACTTGAAAGATTTGTCGCTGATTTTGATCACACCATGGGACTGATCAATGAGAAGATTCCAAGAAAGACCAGAGGGAAAGTGGCTGTTATAGGCTCCGGACCAGCTGGACTTACAGTGGCCGGAGATTTAGCGAAAGATGGATTTAATGTAGTGGTCTATGAAGCTCTTCCAGAACCTGGCGGAATTCTGCTCTATGGTATTCCTGACTTCAGGCTTCAGAAAGATGTAGTTCGAAGAGAAATCAAGAAAATAGAGTCTTATGGAGTCACCTTCATGACGAATATGGTCGCTGGAGAAAACTTTACCATCGATACACTATTCGAGAACGGATTCGATGCTGTCTTTATCGGAACAGGTACAAATGTATCCAATAATCTGGACATACCGGGGAATGAATTATGCGGTATAGAGCTGTCCTCCTATTTTCTTAGAACCTCCATGCTTGCTAATGAAGGGAAGCTTAACAGCGATGATGTCATTGTCAAGGAAGGCGACCGTGTCATTGTGATCGGGGGCGGAAATGTCGCAATGGATGCAGCTCGAACCGCAGTGCGAATTGGGGCAAAGGAAGTTAAGGTTGTTTATAGAAGATCGCAAGAAGATATGCCGGCATCAAAACTGGAATATGAAGATGCATTAAATGAACATGTTGAATTTCATTTCAGAAACACACCAATTGAGTATCTTGGAAGCGAAGGAAGAGTCACTGGACTTAGAGTAATGAATGATGACGGCGAAAAAATCATGGATACTGATGTGGTTCTTGTTGCCATCGGTAGTAAGCCCGCCAGGAGAATTGTATCAACAACAAAAGGAATCGATGTAGACCAGAAAGGTTATGTTGTTACAAGGGAAAAGCCTTACGGCATGTGTACCCTGAAAGGTGTTTTTGCAGGAGGCGATGTAGTACATCAGCCCGCTACAGTTGTAAAAGCAATGAAAGAAGCTAAAAAAGTGGCAGAAGGAATTGCAGCTTATGTTGATGCAAAAAAACTGCTGGATTTATAAAATGAGAAAAGCGTCTGGTATCTTGTCATGAGATACCAGACGCTTTTCATATGTATTCGAATGATTTAGAAGAGAAGCGAAAATATTCTAAAGAAGCTTTCTTTTAAATGGGTGAATTTACTTCCCTGATTATACTCATCAAGAGTAAGCATTCTGCTGACAGCCATATCATCATAAAAGAGACCTTCCATTTTAGCTGAAGTCAGTTCATCATAAATCACAGCGTTGACTTCGTAGTTGTAATAGAGACTTCTCACATCAAAGTTGGCTGTACCCAGTGTACAGATATTCGTGTCCACAACAATTGCCTTGTTGTGATAGAAAGCTGTTTTATCGTAGAAGTAGAATTCTCCACCGACGTCGAGGAGTTCTTTGATGTAAGTCATAGAGGCGTGTCCTACAGGTGGGTGATCGTATTGTTCTGGGAATACGATTTTAACATCAATACCAGATAATACAGCCATTTTAAGAGCCTCCATCAGAGCCTCGGATGGAATAAAGTAAGGGGAACTGATATAGATCTTTTCTTTAGCAGAGGTGATCATCTTCAGAAACAACTGTTCAATTGTTGAATAGGGAGATCCAGGACCATTATAGATCAGCTGCATCGGCAAGTAATCAGTGACAGTATTTACAGGGAAATAGTGACTTAAGTCTCCCTCTCTCTTATAAAGCTGTTTATTCTTGTCATATTTCCATTTCATAGCTTCTTCATTAATGGATAAGACTGAGAAGAAATCATCGAAGAACAACGCCTGTAGACCAAGAACAAATTCTCCTTCAATTCTTGAATGTGTATCTCTCCAGTAACCGAACTTAGATTCACCTAAATATTCATCTCCAATATTATTTCCACCAAGATAACCGATCTTTCCGTCTATAATAACTATTTTCCTATGGTTCCGATAATTAATGGAGGTATCAATGAATTTACTGATGCTTGCAAAATGTGCGCTGTACATAACCAGTTCGATTCCGCTTTCTCTTACTTTTTCAAGATAGTCCTTATCAAAGGTTCGACCACCAATTTTATCCATGATGAAACGAACCTTCACACCTTCCTCGGATTTTTTCATGAGAAGATCAAAAACCTTTCTTCCTATTTTATCCGATTTGACGATATAGTACTCCATATGGATATGATGCTTTGCAGCAGCCAGATCCAGAAGCAGTTCTTCGAATTTTTCAACTCCATCCTTATAGATCTTAATTTTATTGTAAAGAAACATAGGACTGCTGTTTCCCATGGTGACCATTTTTGCCATTTCCTGATGTGGACCTGCGTATTCTTCTAAACTTGTTTTGACGAAATCCATCATTTCAGGAGAAAGTCTTTCTTTCAGATTTTTGGATTCCCAGTTTCTTCCAACTAAGAAGTACAGAATAAGTCCAAGAAAAGGAACGAGCATAAAAATGAGAAGCCATCCGATTGATTTCTCGGGTTTCTCTCTGTTTCTGAATATGATAGTTAAAGAAATAAGAAAATTGATGAATATTACAAACACTGAGAATGCATTATAAAAATTCAAGGATAAAGCCTCCCTATCAGGTTATACATTTAGTATGTCTATTATAATATATATTTCAATAGCAGGTTCGACTTAACAGTAAGTTTTCAAAATTATAATGGGATTGGAAAGCAGATTATCGACATAATCCTCATTGCAAATAAGAAAAGTAAATAATATAAGAAAATTGATGAATATATTTAGTAAAGCATTAACCTGAATTATTGACCCATAATTAAAAATGAGTTAACATGGGTTTTAGTAAACGATTTCTAGCTATAATTTAAAATTAGATTCGACTCAACAAGAATACGTCATATCTACTATAGAGGAGAGCCTGTATTTGACTTCAGATTCCAGTATTTCAAGGTATTAACGTAATTTTTTAGATTATTATAAAGTTTTACCATTATACCCATTCTGTTCTCTTACCTTTTTTGACATCCGTAAGAGTGTATACCGAATATCTAGGTGAAGCATCCGTGGATCTCCAAACTGAGATGCTGGAAAAGGACAGACGCTATGTGAAACGCGTTGTAATTCCAGTGAAACTTAAAATCAGAGAAAGTGTCAAGGATTTTACAGGTACTATATCAGAAGAAGAATGAAATACAGTTTTCCATTTTTAAATGGTTTATTAATAGAAGGAGGTGCGTGATGGAATTATTAAATAGATTTTTAGAGTTATTTGGTGAAAAAGCGGATGGATTATATTTTGCACCAGGCAGAGTTAATTTAATCGGAGAACATACTGACTATAATGGTGGAAATGTTTTTCCATGTTCTCTTACGATAGGTACATATGGTGCTGTGAGAATAAGAGAGGATAGAATGGTAAGACTCTACTCGGAGAACTTTTCAGATCTTGGCATCATAGAATTCTCACTTGATGAGCTTCTATATGATAAAGCCCATGATTGGGCGAATTATCCTAAGGGTGTAGTAAAGATGTTCATAGAGTCAGGTCAAAAGCTTCTTCAAGGTTTTGAAATCTGTTATAGTGGTAATATTCCTAATGGATCAGGACTCTCGTCCTCGGCATCGATTGAAGTCCTTACTGCATTCATACTTAAGGACGTTTTTTCGCTTTCAATTTCTATGATCGACCTTGTTAAGCTATGTCAGAAAGCGGAAAATCAATTTATTGGCGTCAATTCCGGAATCATGGATCAGTTTGCTGTTGCCATGGGCAGAAAAGATAAGGCTATATTACTGGACACCAACACGCTAAAGTACAGATATGCCGATATCAGATTGAAGGATGCATCTATTATTGTGGCGAACAGCAACAAGAAGAGAGGTCTACAGGATTCTAAATACAATGAGAGAAGAGCTGAATGCGAAGAAGCGCTTAGAAGACTTCAAAAGAAGCTTGATATAAAATCCTTAGGTGAATTGACCAGCGTAGAATTCCTGGAAAGTACCACTCTGATCGAAGATCCTGTTCTTATTAAAAGAGCGCATCATGCAGTAGCAGAAAATGAAAGAACATTACTTGCTGTAAAAGCACTCGAAGCGGATAACATAGAAGAATTCGGAAGGCTTATGAATCTTTCGCATGATTCGCTCAAAGAAGACTATGATGTTACGGGGATAGAGCTGGATACACTTGTTGAGCTTGCCAGAGAGATAGAAGGAACGATAGGTTCGAGAATGACCGGTGCTGGTTTTGGAGGATGTACAGTATCTATTGTAAGAAATGATGCGGTAGAGACTTTCATTAGTAAAGTCGGAGAATCATATAAAGAACGTATCGGATATGACGCGGAATTTTATGTGGTTTCAATCGGAGAAGGCGTTCATCGTATCTCATGAAACCGTAAATATCCATAGATGACAGGGAATCTTCTCCAGGTTCTTCCATGAATCTGAAGAGATTCTTTTTTGTTTTACCTTGAGTGTCAATCACTAATGAAGAATCCATGTTTCAAGGTGGATTTAATGGAAGATAGATATTAAAAGTTTTCCTAAAAACCTGTTGACATGTGCTTTGAAGGCATGCTATTATAGACAAGTCGCTTGAGACAAGTGATGAAAAAGAAAACACACAGTTCTTTGAAAATTAAACAGAATACAGGTAAAAAACAAAGCGAACTTCTGAGAGATCAGAAAATCCATTCTCGAGCAATTAGAGGATGTGCAGACGGGCGACCGGATGCGAAACACTTCCATCACGGAAGTGGAGT
>DATIRH010000419.1:0-2397 GCA_035469845.1 Proteiniclasticum sp.
CACCTGCATCTGATTTCCAGTCAGGTTGTAGTTCTCTGGTCCATCCATTTTTCTTTCGATGAATCTCAGAATTCTTGTTACAGTGAATGTCATCACAAGATAAATCATAGCAGCGACAATAAATGTTTCCATATACATGTAGTTTACACCAGCGACGGATTTTGTCGCAAAGAATAGTTCTGTAACAGAAATTACATTGAGTACAGACGTATCCTTGATGTTGATGACAAATTCATTTCCTGTAGCTGGAAGAATATTTCTGACAACCTGGGGAAGAACCACGCTTAACATGGTCTGAAAATGCGTCATTCCTATGGACTGAGATGCTTCATACTGTCCCTTATCGATGGAAAGGATTCCTCCTCTTACAATTTCAGACATATAAGCACCTGTATTGATGGTGACGATGAGAATCGCTGCAAAGGTTCTGTTCATATCAATCCCGTAAGCCTGGGCTACACCGTAGTATATGATCATGGCCTGAACAATCATGGGCGTTCCTCTGAATACTTCGATGTATACAGAGAGAAGACCGTTTATGATCTTAAGCAGGATTTTCTTGACCCCTCTCTCAGGTTGAGGGATGGTTCTTATGATTCCTATGATCAGTCCCAGTATCGTCCCTAGGATCGTACTGATGATGGAAATTTCAAGGGTTGCCAAGGCTCCTCTAAGGAACATGGGCCAGTTGCTCACGGCAATATCAAAAATTGCTTCAAGTGTCATTTTATCCTCCTCGTGGAAAACCGGCTTCAGAATGCCTGAAGCGCGGCGTCACATAATTACTCTGCAGATGGCTGATTTAAAATCGCCTGATCCATGATGCTTTGCTGATCTTCTACAGATAGTTCTCCTAGAATACTGTTGATGCTTTCAACTAAAGCATCATTCCCTTTGTTGATTCCGACAGCGATGGCTGTATCATCAGGAGATGTTTCAAATCCGTCAGTGAGTTCTACAAACATGAACTTCTCATTGGCAGCGGATGCACTCACCGCTTCAGGTCTTTCAGTAACGTATGCATCGATGACCCCTGATTCCAGTGCTACTCTGATGGCTGAGAAATTGTCCATGGCGGTCTGCTTCTCTACACCTTCGATCTGGTCGATGACGTCATAGTGGAAAGTGTTCAGCTGGGCTGTCACCTTCGCTCCAGAGAAATCTGAAAGACTTGTGGCATCTGTATATTCGCCGTCTTTTGCTACAACCAGGACAAGGTCGGACATGTAGTAGTTATCTGTGAAATCGATGGATTCTTTTCTCTTTTCCGTTGGAGACATACCAGCAACGATGGCATCAATGGTTCCAGCTTTTAATGCAGGTACCAGTCCATCCCATTCAACCTTCACAATAACCAGTTCCTCTCCAAGACCTTCTGCAATCTTCTTTGCAATTTCCACATCATAACCTGCAGCAAATTCTTCTGTACCTAGAATTTTCACCGCGCCATTGGCATCATCATTTTGTGTCCAGTTAAAAGGTGCATATCCTGCTTCCATTCCAACCTTGAAGACACCGTCTCCTTCAGCGTCGATTTTTGTTCCGCACCCCGCTAAAATAAATATTGCACTCATGATTACCATGATCATCATACTAACTCTTCTCAGTATTATTTTCTCCTTTTTTTCTTTGGATTATGCAAATCCAGCTCATTTTATTGATATTTATTCATGTCTACACCTTAATAGTGAA
This sequence comes from Proteiniclasticum sp., assembly GCA_035469845.1. Classification (GTDB taxonomy): domain Bacteria; phylum Bacillota; class Clostridia; order Clostridiales; family Clostridiaceae; genus Proteiniclasticum. The sequence continues at coordinate 1,693 of DATIRH010000419.1, forward strand.
TTTTTGAAAATAAAAAAATACCCGAGACGAACTCAGGCATTAAAATGCACCCTTGAACCCCTTTCTTTCCCTTGATAAGATAGCTCAACCGTATGACCTGGGTAAGTCATAAGGACAGTCCTGCAGCTCTTAACTGCAAGCCCAGCATAAAGCAGTGAGGCCACTTTACACTTCGGCGAAATTTCCTCTGCATGGAATCAAAGTCTCCTCGACTACTCCATGGTTCTTAAATACCGCTCCTCTACCTCACCTGTAAAAGATGAGGTCACTATTAAATTGTTGCTTTTATACTATATCAATCCGAAATTCGTGTCAACCGATAAACTGAATTAATATGAATATGACACAATTTCAGACTATTTCCATCTCTGTAAATCTTTACACATACTTTGAAATTCAAAGATTCTTAATTATTTTTCTCCGATCTTATAGAAAAATCCTGATTTTATCTAGACACATGACATTTATCGAAGATGATCTCCCCACTCCGCCTGGAGAAGCTGTGCCAGTTCTTTTCTGGTACGGATATAGTTGTAGTATCCGCTGCTCTGGATTCTCTGATTGAGGGCCTGGGTCGTAAGGGCCATATCCTTTGCAAGTTCGATCTGTTTGACGCTGGAGTTGTGTCCGTGGAGTAAAATGGACTTTTCCACCACTTCCCTTTGGGTTTCTCTCCATCTGCTTTCGACATACCCACAGAGCCTC
>DATIRH010000420.1:0-1672 GCA_035469845.1 Proteiniclasticum sp.
ATGATGCCTGAGGAGGATTTTACTGCTTTTTCTTTCCTTCTTCATCATCTGGTCATACAGAAGTTTCATGGAACTTACGCCCAGCTTATAGCAGGGCTGCTGTATGGTTGTGATATAAGGATGAAACATGGTTGTATCATCCACATCATCAAAGCCTGTGACTGTAAGTTCCTCAGGTATTTTTATGTCCATTTCCATGGCTGCACTGATGCTTCCAAGAGCCAAGGTATCTGAAATACAGAAAATCGCTGTAGGACGATTCCTTAAAGACAAAAGCTTCAACGCCGCCTTCTTTCCGCTTTTAAAGGAATAATCCGAATCTGCATAGGCAATATAGCTTTTAGGCACGTTTAGTCCATGTCCTTCCATGGTTTTCAGGTAGGCTTCCAGCCGCTGGGCTGTAGAAATATAAGTGTTCTTTGAACTGATGGTGGCAATTCTTTTATGCCCTAGGCCAATGAGATACTCCATCACTTCCTTTGCTGCCTTGTAGTTATCTATATTCACCCTTGGCAGATCCGATTTTCTGTCATATTCTGAGCATTGGACCATGGGATAAATCCCGCTGTATTCCAGAAGATGAGGGCTTTCCATGGAGCTTGCAAGTAAGATTGCACCATCGGCTCTTCTCTTCCGAAGCATTTCCATGCCTTCCTTTTCTTTTTCAAGGCTTCCACCTGTATTAAAGATCAGTGCGCTGTAGCCCAATAAACTGGCTGTTTCACCGATTCCTGTGAGGATATGCGCATAGTAAGGATTGGTGATATTTGGTGTAATAATGAGAATCACACGACTTTCGCTTCTACGGAAATTACGTGCTAGAAGGTTGGGCTGAAAATTCAGCTTTTCGATGGCTTCAAAAACACGTTCCTGGGTTTCTTTTTTCACTGTATCCTTGTTGTTCAGTACTCTGGATACGGTTGCGACAGAAACATTTGCTTCCTTTGCCACATCAGATATGGTTGCCATGATTCTCCTCCTCACCATTTCCAGAATTCAGCCTGAACAACTGCATCGTTTTTAGACCCATTCACTTGTAAGTTTTCGTTGTATTTCAACGATTAATGAACTATAAATCAAATATTCTGAAATGTAATCCATTACATTTTTAGTGTAGATAATGTAGCTTCTTTTGTCAACATCCTATAGACACTTTTATGAAATTTAATATTTAACTGTATTCTATTGAAAAAGTCATAGGGGTACACGCTATGTGTTCCTATGACTTCTTCTAGCATATTAAGCATCCTCGTCTTGAAAGACCATCTCTTCAAGAAGTGACAAGGAAGTGAGGATCTGCTGTTTCGTCACCTTGGGTGAAGAAATCCCCTTCCTGATACAATCAAGAAAATGAGATAGTTCATTATAGAACATGCCTGTCGGAGGCAGATTGATTCCCGTTGAAACCAGAACCTTATCTTCTGTATCAAATACTTTCGGTTTCTTCTCCTTCTGATAAAGAGTAAGTTTGCCTCCTTCATTGACGAGAAGACCATTTTCAAAATAAACTCTCCATCTCTGCGTGAAAGGAAAGTCGGCATTATACCAGGCCGCTTCGGCTGCAATGTTTAGATCATGAAAGTGATAGGTCATGCGATACTGCTCTTTATACCCTATCCCCTTGTTTCCTGAAGAAGTATAGGCGTAGCTTTCAGGTCTACCGAACAAGCTG
>DATIRH010000421.1:0-3516 GCA_035469845.1 Proteiniclasticum sp.
CCTTCTTTTATGCTGGCAAGTTTTGAAATTTCAGTTATTGTGTAGCCATCGTAGTAATGCAGAACGACAATCAGCCGTTTCTTATAATCCATCTTTTTCATTCCTTCAAGTAAGACGTCTCGTTCAATTTCTTCTTCTGAATTCTGAATGTTCTCTAGAACATAGTCCTTATGTTCATTGGTTCGAAAATCGAGAAACAGATTTTCAAAAGCACGTTTCTTCAGCATGCTACGATAAGTGTTGACACAGACTTTAGTCAGCCAAGGGTAAAAAGCGAGATGATGATCAAATGAATTTATCCCTTTAAGCACTCTGATCCAGGTCTCCTGATATAATTCTTCTGCCTTCATCTCATCTCTTTCAAGCTTGAGGCATAAGAAGTACAGTCTTTTTCCGTATTCATCAATATACTGATCAATCATCTTATTCCTACCTTCCACTTTATCCTCTTATCTATATATACCTTAGTCTATGCCAAAAGGTTCATTTTTTTAATATATTTTTTCATGAATTTCATTTTTTTTCAAAATAAGCAAAAAAAATCATAAGCCAGTGTATGACTTATGATTTCTGGTTGTTATATTCTATCAGGTATCCCTGCTTTTATCTCGTCCAATAGTCGATGAGCAGTATCTTCTTTGGATAATTCACCTAAATCTGATTTCAGTCCATCTTTTCCAAATAATACAATATGATTGTACTCTTTCCCAAAGACTTTCCCTTCAGAAATATCATTGGCAGCTATGAAATCCAGATTCTTCCCGATCAGCTTTTCTTTTGCAAACTGCTCCATATCCTGTGACTCAGCTGCAAATCCGACCAGAACCTGATTTTTCTTCTTTTCACCAAGTCCTTTAAGAATATCCTTATCTTTTATAAGCTCTAATATCAGTGTATCACTCTGTTTCTTGATTTTATCCTTCGCTACTTCTTTCACTTTAAAATCAGAAACCGCAGCAGCCATAAAGATCATATCAGCATCATCATAATAATGATTGACTTCGCGGTCCATGGCTTCATTGGTCAACGCTTTAATGTTTTTCACGCCTTCAGGCAGACTGCAGGAAACATTTCCTGAAATCAGAACAACATCCGCTCCACGGTCTCTAAGGGCATTGGCAAGGGCTATGCCCATCTTTCCTGAAGAACGATTCGTTAGTACTCGAACCGGATCTACAGGCGCTTCTGTGCCTCCTGCAGTCACGATGACTTTCTTGCCTTCATAATCCTTCTTCGGATAAAGAAGACTCATGATTTCATCAAAAATATCATCTACCAGAGCAAGCTTGCCTTCACCTACATCTCCGCAGGCAAGTCTACCGGCACCTGGGCTGACAAATGTGTACCCTAGTCTTTTAAGTTTTTCAATATTTTCCTGAACGATGGGACTTGCATACATCTGGGTATTCATGGCTGGTGCGATGAGAACTTTCGCTGTGGTTGCCATAATAGATGTCGAAATAAAATCATCAGCGATTCCATTGGCAATCTTTCCGATGATGTTCGCTGTTGCCGGAACAACTGCAAACACATCCGCTTTCTTGGCCAGTGAGATATGCGCAATTTCATAGGCTTTCGGCTCATCGTACATATTTCTTATGACAGGATTCTGGCTCATGCTCTGAAATGAAAGGGGAGTTACAAATTCCTGTGCTGATTTTGTCATGGCTACATCAACATTAATATTCTGTTTTCTTAATCTGGAAACCAATTCAAGGGCTTTATAGGCAGCTATCCCACCTGTAACGCCCAGCACAACATTTTTCATTCTATTTCACACCATCTTTTAATGTTTCATACTCGATCAGACCTGCATTCACTTCGTTTACTGCAAGAGTAAGCGGATTCACGCTTGATCCAGGCAAAAGTGCTTCCTGTCCGTCTATGATCTGTCTAGCTCTTCTTGAAGTGATGGTTACCAGGCGATACCTGTTTTCCACCCTATTTAGTAATTCTGTTACTGATGGCTCTATTAATGAACTCATTATAATTTTTCCTCCTTAAGGCTTAATATTTCATTTGAAACACGAGTTACACGGCATCTTTCAGCTCTGACAATACATTTAAGATCCTCATACGCTTGTTTTACTGTGTGGTTTGTAATTGCATAGTTGTATTTGTTCACATAGTTGATTTCATTGTAAGCGGATTTAAATCTTGTCAGAAGCGACTCAGGAGTCTCACTGGCTCTTCCGATAATTCTATTTCTCAACTCATTCATGGAAGGCGGCAGTATAAAGATAAAAATACCTTCAGTCGTATTTTCCTGCACATTGAGTGCACCCTGAATATCGATCTCTAAAATGACATCCGTACCTTCACTCAATTTCCGATCAACTTCTTCTCGTGGTGTACCGTAGTAATTTCCGTACACCTCAGCATATTCTAAAAACTCGTCATTTTCAATCATTCTCTGAAATTCTTCACGACTTACAAAGAAATAACTTTCCCCTTCGACCTCACCCGCTCTTGGTGCTCTTGTCGTCATGGAGACAGAATTCCATATATTGTTTTCACAGTTTTTCTTATATGCATCGCAAACGGTACCTTTACCGGCTCCCGAGGGTCCTGATATGATCAGGAGTAATCCTCTACTCATCTATACCTACCTCATCCACAATCTCATCTTTTGTCTCCAGTCGATGTGCTACTGTTTCAGGCTGTACTGCCGAAAGAATGATGTGGTCCGAGTCCGTCACCACAACAGCTCTTGTCCTTCTTCCATAAGTAGCATCAATGAGCATCCCTCTTTCTCTAGCTTCCTGAATAATCCTTTTGATGGGAGCAGATTCAGGAGAAACGATGGCTACTATTTTATTTGCTGATACAATATTTCCAAATCCTATATTAACCAGTTTAATATTCATGACACCACTCCTACTCGATATTTTGCATTTGTTCCCTGATTTTCTCTATTTCATTTTTAATGAGAAGTACATTATTCGTAATTTCGATATCTACAGATTTTGATGCCATGGTATTGGCTTCTCTGTTCATTTCCTGAGCTAGAAAATCAAGTTTTCTACCCACAGGCTCTACTTCACTTAAGAATTTTACCATCTGATCCATATGTGAGCACAGTCTTGTGACTTCCTCATCGATACTTGCTTTGTCTGTATACAGTGCGATTTCTAGTGCTAATCTGTTTTCATCCACCGGAACGGAGTCTAAGAGCTCCTTGATTCTATTTTCCAGTCTCTCTTTATATAGTGGAATGACTTCCTTGTCCTTTACTTTGATCACATCCACAATCTTCCTGATTTCTTCCGATTTGACCAGCATATCTTTCTTCAGGGACTGTCCTTCCACTTCTTTCATCACAAGCATTTTCTTCGAAGCTTCTTCCACCGCTTCAGCCATAAGACTCCAGATTTCTTCAATGTTTTCCTCTTTTTCTTCTGTAAACACCACATCTGGAAATCGGGAAACAAGTGAAACGGAAATATCATCCGCCAGCAAAAATTCATCTCTCAGACTTTTCAGAATATCCACATATCCCTTTGCCAGGTAATGATT
>DATIRH010000422.1:0-5216 GCA_035469845.1 Proteiniclasticum sp.
ATCCTTGTGTCCACTGCGCCAGCCTGCTGTAAGCCCCTTGCTGTGCCTGTAATGTTTCCCCCGCCTGCATGGGTCACAAGGACCGCTTCAGGGAACTTCCCGTATTTTTCCTTCACTTCTTCTGCAATCTCATAGCCCAGACTCTCCACGCCACGGATGCCGAAGGAGGAATAAAGAGACGCATTGAAATATCCTGTTTCTTCCAGAATGCTGAGGAAGGTGTAGAAAAGCTCAGGCCCTACGGTAAGGGAAATGACTTCCGCACCAAGCGCTTCGCATTTTCTTCTCTTCTCCAGTATTTCAGGCTGTCCGACGCCTTCACTGTCATAGCATTCCTGCACGACGATGCACTTCAGTCCGAGCTTTGCAGCCTGAGAAGCTACTGCTGCACCATAGTTTCCGGAGGTGGCTGTGACGACGCCTTTGTATCCCAGGGCTTTCGCCTTGTAGACAGACAAAGATGCTCTTCTGTCTTTAAAGCTTCCCGATGGATTGCCCGCTTCATCCTTGATGAAAATCCGTGCCCCTTTACCAGGCTCCGCAAACTTTCTGGCTAATGCCGTCAGGTTTCGTAGCTCCACAAGAGGTGTATCTCCCACAGACACCTCCCGCTGGATTCTTCTGATGTCTTCCATGGTAAGATCCACGTCCTCCATCAGAGAATCATAATCGAAGGCGATTTCTGAAAGCTCATAGTCCTCATAGTCCACGCCAAGGGCTTTTTTCATGATTTCATTTTTTCTGGACATCACTGCCGCATAACTCATATCTCTATTCATGGTCCACCTCCAGCATGGCTCTTAAATCCTGTCCGATTGTAAGAAGCTCCGGAATGAAGGTTTCTCCGTATCCATGTTCATAGGTAGGATTCTCTTTGATCAGATTTCCTTCCACGATTCTTCCGGTCACTGTTCTGATTTTCACTCTATCCTTCAGATTCGCTTCCTCATCCAGAAGGAATCCCTTCACTCTCATTTCCAGAGGAACTTTTTTTGTCTCTTCAGGAAGATTCCCTGTACGCTCTTCTGGTTTCAGCACCGTATCATGAATCTCCACCCATGTTCCTATCGTAATCTTCATAATTTCTCCTTCTCTCTACTTCAGATGATTTCTGAAGTCATCCATGATCGCATGAGTCACAGGAATATCCGCCATGGTGATGAGTCCTGGTTTCGCATTAAGCACATGAGGAATCACATTGACTGCAGCAGCTATGGTTCCGATTCCTCCTGGCACTTCAGGTCTGATCACCATGGAAAGATCTGGATCTCCGTGGATTTCTATATAGTCTCCAGTTTCAATATCCTCCATGTCAGGTCTCACCTGCTGAGGATGCTCAAGGGTTATTACAGGCTTCCCGTTTTTCATGGCTACCGCTGTATGATTGCATCCGCAGACCATGCCAGCTTCCACCACTATGTCCTTTGTTTCGCGACGCACGTTTGTCATGATGGGTTCTCTTGTCTGCAGAATCTCGTCATAGGTAAGTCCCAGTGATTTTGCAATCATCGGAATGGACTGCATGAATCCCACATGGCCGTAGATGGTTCCTTCTTCAACGCCTTTGACAAAAACATCTTTTGAAAGACCTACGCCCTGTTCTTCCATGACTGTCAGGCCGAATGGTGACAGATCATTGACTCTTCTGGCAAAGATATGGTCTACTCTTCTGACGCCCAGTGAAAGCTGAAGAATCAGCGTATCTAAAACAAATCCAGGATTCACTCCTGTTCCGATGACTGTTACTCCATTATCTTCTGCCATTTTGCGGATTTCTTCTGTAAGGGCTGGTTCAGTCACATAGGGATAAGCCATCTCCTCTGCGATGGTGATGACATTGACCTTCTTCTTCGTAAGCAGTCTGATTTCTTCTATGACGCCCTTGACGAAGGAATTGATTGCAAGAATGCAGATATCCGGTTTCACCTCATCGATGAGTCTGGCCGGATCGCTAGATACCGGAACGCCCATGGATTCCTTTCCGAGAAAGATTCCCAGATCCTGCGTATCCGTCACTCTTTTTTCGATGGCACCTACTACTTCAATACCTTCCTTGGAAAGAAGCATTTCAACCATACCTCTACCCATATTCCCTAATCCCCATTGAACAACTCTAATTTTTTCCATCTGATTATTCCTCCTTCATGCAGATTTATGTATGCATAATCGTTAAGAATGTGGAGCTCCAACGAACTCCACTTCTCAAAAATTATATTTATTAATAATTATGTATTAATATCTAGTGTTATTTCAAGATATACCGTTTATGCATTGTAAACCTTTTTATTCATCTGATTATAGAATAGCAAATAAACCTCTCTTTTGTAACCCCTCAGATGATTCTAGCCCTTCTTTATATTCAGATCACACTTCCCGCTGTCCATTTTTCTTTTTTTATTCTTCCTTGCTTTTTCCTTGCTACAAAAAGATTTCAAGAAAATGACAGAATATATTAATGAAATATCCACCACCACAGCGGTTTTTTTTCGTACAATAGTATCAAGAACAGATTTAGGAGTTTTTTATGGATATTAGAGAGATTATAAATTTTTTCATGAATTTAGACGTCCATATTGTGGATCTTATCGAATTTTTTGGAATAGGTGCTTATGTCATCTTATTTCTGATCATATTTCTGGAAACAGGTGCTGTGATTCTGGCCATCCTGCCTGGAGATTCCCTTCTGGTAGGGGCTGGTGCCTTCGGCGCCACAGGGGACCTCAATATCGTGGCACTCCTTCTCGGATTTTTTCTCGCTACGGTTCTCGGGGATATGCTGAACTTTAAGATCGGACAGATTTTAGGGAAGAAGTATCACAAGAGTAAATATGAGGACAAATCCCTTTTCAAGTTCATCAACAAAAAAAACTTTGACAAGGTCCGCAACTTTTTCAGTAACAAAGGACGCCGCGCTTTTCTCATTTCCAGATTCATTCCCATTGCACGTACGCTGGCTCCTTTCACCGCAGGATTCACAGGCGTCAACTTCCTGGACATTTCCCTGTTCCTCTTCATGGGTAATGCATTCTGGACTTCCCTCTATGTGATGATCGGTTACTTCATGGGGAATATGGATTTTCTGGATGGAAGGTTCATCTATCTGATGATGATTATTTTTATCATCTCCATGATTCCCGCTGCTTTTTTCTTCATCAGAAATCGGATCAGAGCCTCTGCCAGGAAATAGAAAAGAATCACCTTAAGCAGTTTTTAAAAAGCTTAAAGTGATTCTTTTATTTTTCTTTATTATCTTAAAATAGTCTCTTTCAGATTAGGTACATGGTCATACTGAATGGATTCTCCATCTAATGTGAAATGGACACCATCTATCCAGACGCCTCCATACTCTCTCTGAAGGAATGTTTCCACCAAAGCGGTTTCTGTTACTTGGCCACCAGTTGATCCCTGGAAGTAATCATAGACCCAGCTTGGTGCACCCACTTCTCCGGAACCTTCTTTCAGGTCCACATACAGGATGTCCTTGCCGTCTTCTACCTTGATTTCAACAGCTTCCATGGTCAGTCCGTTAAACACCTTATCTCCAAGCTCATCGCCCATCATGGTCATCTTGTTGATCAGCGGTTCATCCGTCTTCACAACGATGGTGGATACCTGAATCATGGTTCCATCTTCTTCAGCACCAAATATAGGCAGTTCCTCTTCCTCTTCGACCATAGGATCTTCATCTACGGGTTCCTCTGCTGGTTCTTCTTCCGATTTCAATATTTCAATTTCCGCCTTAAGCGCTTCATTTTCTTCTTTAAGCTCTGCGTTGTCCGCTTCTAAAGTCGCAATTCTCTCTTCAAGCTCTGTTATATTGCCCTGCTGCGGATCAAGATCATCAGTTGACTCTTTTCCACATGCTACCAGTAAAGATAGCGACATGATTACTGCCAAAACTTTCAGCATATTTTTTCTCATATAGTATTCCTCCCCGTGTTCTTTATTTCTGTCTTGTTACTCTATTATATCAAATTTGAATCTAAATATATGACAAACTGGTTATTTCACATCTTTTTCTTCCTGTAAGCCTCTGAATGTAAGCTTTCACGCCGAACTTAAGGTTAATATAAAAGAGAATATGTTATAATGAGGAAAAAATTAGCGAGGTATAAATATGGATCCAATAGCATTTGAATTATTCGGCGTACCCGTCATGTGGTACGGCGTCATCATCACCCTTGGCATACTGGTAGGATTTGTTGTTCTTTACTATAACAGCAAAAGAAGTAAAGGCGTAGTCAGCTTCGATGAAGTGACTGATGCATTCCTCTATGCATTCCCTCTGGCACTTGTAGGTGCCCGCTTCTATTACGTACTGTTTGAACTCGACCAGTATGATACATTTTTCGAGATGCTGGATTTCAGAAGTGGTGGCCTTGCCATCCACGGCGGAATCCTAGGCGCTGCACTAGGCGTCTTCATCTACAAGAAAGTGAAGAAGAAAACCCTCACAGAGATTCTTGATATGGTCGATGCTGCTGCACCTGCCATGATCCTAGCCCAGGCCATAGGCCGTTGGGGGAACTTCATGAACCAGGAAGCCCACGGCGGACCTGTATCAGAAAGCTTCATTTCCAATTTCCCGGCTTTCATTCAGGAAGGGATGCTCATAAACGGCACCTACTATCATCCCACATTTCTCTATGAATCCATCTGGAATCTTCTCTGCTTCATCGCACTGATGATCCTCTTTGGAAAGAAAAGAAAGCATGACCACGGAATTGTACTTTACGCTTATCTTATCCTCTATTCCATCGGAAGATTCTTCATCGAAGGCATGAGGACAGACAGTCTTATGTTCCTTGGAATGAGGCAGGCACAGCTTATTTCTATCGTCGCCATCATTTTTGGTATCATCATGATCGTCATGACCAGAAAAAGAGCAAAGGGTTTGCCCGATTAGCATTTAACACTGAAATTACGGGTTATATAGAAAAGGATTCAGCGAAAAAGGCTGAGTCCTTTTTTTCTGTCCTAACTTATTCACCGATTATCTCTCTATAGTCTATATTTGTTTCCTATAATGGTCACAATGAAATCAGAGAAGGAGTGTTTTAATTGATAAAAAAGTTGACGATACTGCAGATGAACGATCTCCATGGGTATCTGGATCTGCATGATGAAGTATATTACGACGACAACGGAGTCACACTGGCCAAAGCCGGAGGACTTCCTAGAATCGCATCTCTGGTAGATAAGATCAGAAAAGAAAA
>DATIRH010000423.1:0-4381 GCA_035469845.1 Proteiniclasticum sp.
AGTGATCTGATGCGCTGTTTCTTCTATATATACAGCAAGAAGCTTGGAGGCTTCCTGGTTGTATTCAGGATTGAGAAAATCATAGTGTTCTGAAATGAGTTCCGGATTTTCTTCGATGTAGCCTAGAAGTCTTCTTTTGTCCTTTTCCTGAAGGATGATTCTTTTGTAGACACCCTTCATGTTCTTTTTCACTTCTTCATCTTCCACAAGCTTTTCGTAGATTCCGTGCCAATCCTTTGGACTGATGGTTCTTTTCAGATCCAGATAAGCCTTGTATTCACCAAGGGTGATCAGCCTTTTGGATACGTCGAGATACTTTTCCTGGTTTTGAAGTGATTTATGAATACTGGCTTCCATATTAAGCCATCGGATAAGTTCATCCCAGTTCCGGTCTGAGCGCTCTATGCCATCATTCACAATAAGGAGTGCTTCATAGAGTTTTCCGCGTCCTAAAAGAGCTTCCGCTTCCATAAATCTGAACTCAGGTACATATGGATTTTCACGTCGAAGCTCCTTGGCTTCTTCAGCCTTTCCGATCATCATGAGCAGTTCATATTCCAGATATAAGAGGTTGTTCTTATCATAAGGAAGAACAGTATCCTTTTCATAAACATAGAGCAGGATCTCATAGTAATTATCAAAATCCTTTTCTGTGGTGATGTAGTTCTTCATGATTCTAAGGAGCGTCGTGATATGACTAAGATCCGTCAGATCCTCACAGATCTTTTTCAGATAATCGAAGATCATCTGAGATTCTCTCAGGGTATATTTTTTATCTGCCAGAGGCAGGAGAGCTTCCTGATAGGCCTTGATGTAGTGGCTGTCAAAGAGGTAATGTTCCATTCCGACACTCGGAATACTCACCATCTCGAAAAGAAGAAGATACAGCAGTGTTGACCTTAAGTAATTTCTGTCTCTTGCTTCTGCACGTGCTCTTTCATGGACAGAGAGCATCAGGTTGAAATGCCTGGAAAGATCCTCTTTAGAGCTGATGGCTTTCAAGGCTTTATGGGATTCCATAAGCGCTTCCCGGTTCTCCTTCAGGAACTCTTCATCTGTGGAGCTGAGAAAACTCTTCCTGATGATGACAGGAATATCCTTATAATAGCTTCTCAGAGAAAGGATGAATTCAATCAGTTCTTCTTTATCCGCAGCATCTAGAATCACTTTCAGATTACTCTTTGTATTATTCATGGATGCTTTGGGCTTTTTCTCAGGGAGACTCTCTTTTTCGTTTTTCTCTGAGGATTCCTCTCTCTTGATGAGAAGGGCAAGCAGATGATGACAGAATAGTTGGTCTTTGTTGCAGGAGCAGCTAAAGCTTTTCACTTCTCCGTTTTCAAGCTCCACTATCTGGGTATATTCTTGTCCGTCAACGACGGAGGATTTCAGAATCCCTTTCGCATAGGAGATTTTCACGAGGTTTTTCTCTTTAAGAATCCGTTTGGCTTTGATTCTGGTGATTTCAGCAGCACCTTCTATTAGTTCCTGTATAGTCAATTTCTTCACCTCCTGGCAAATGGCAGCTATAGAATGGAGTATAGGTTAAAGGGGGTAAACCCTGAAAGATACGTTAATGTCAGTATATAGATCAAGCCCACGATAATCACATTAAAGACGATCATGACGAGAAGTTTTTCATTATTTTTATCCACATAGACCCCATACAGATATAAACCGTCTTCCATGGCTAAAGTGAAAATGAGTATGTAGATTATATAATAGGTTCTGAAATAGCTGGAATCTATAAAAGGGACAAAAATCCAGGGAACGAGATAGGCTAGATAGAGCTTGTTGAAGAGCCTCATCCCGTTGTATTCTTTCTGGTACACCCTGTTAAGCTGATAGGGCAGTTTGGAGCCGATATGAAGCACTCCTAAAAAAAGAATGATGAAAAGGGTCAGAAAAATCCCTGCATTATAGGCCATCATAATAAGCCATCCAATCCGCTCATACCGTAGGTATACTGTTCAAGATAATAGCGGAAAGCCGGATAGATACTGAATTCTTTAATCAGCTGATCCGCATTTTTTTTGGAAGCCTCATTGGGTGCACCGGTTCTGTACGCCCTGATCATAAGGTTTTTTGGGGTCTCCAGCGGTGAGATGTACTCTACAACAGAAACCTCATATCCGTGCTCTTCCAGCATCAGGCCTCTTAATCCATCCGTCAGAGTGTCGGCGAGTCTCGCTTTTAAGATTCCGTGTTTCATGATGCCTTCAAAAGGCGGATAGGAATAGGTCTTGAGCATCTCTTTATGACAGCAGGGAACAGCGACGATGAAATCCGCTTCTTTATATACGCCAAAGGCCAAAGCCATGTCCGTTGCTGTATCGCAGGCATGAAGGGAAAGGACCACATCGATTTTTCTGTCATCTTTGAAGTCTTTGACATCCATGGCATGAAACTCCATATTGCGGTAGCCAAGCTGTTTCTGGATATCCCGTGAAGTCTCGATGACCTGTGGTGAAATATCGATTCCGATGAAGTGACATTTGATCTTCTTCACTTCAGTGAGATAATAATTCAGCACAAAGCTCAGATAACTTTTACCACAGCCGACATCCATGATATAGAGTGTTCCGTGTCTTTTCATAGCCTCGAAATTCTTGTCCAGAAGTTCCACATAATGATCGATCTGATTGTATTTTCGGATTTTGTCATTTTTGACTTTTCCGTCCTTACTCATGATCCCGATGGCTTTCAGCAAGCTGGAGGCTTCTCCTGCTTTAATGAGGTAGTCTCTTGTAAGAAGGGTCGAAGTCTCCTTCTTCTCTTCTTTCGAGTCAAACTTCAGCTCCTCCGTGTTCATGGTGACACCTTTTTTGGTTGCGCTGATGAGGAGCCTGGTTCCTCTCTCTTTATAAGAAAGAATCAGTTCATCATATTTAGGCGCTTCTTTTTTGATGTCTTCAAGTACTTCCTTAAATGCAAGAAGTTTTGTGACTCCATTATAATTATAGGAGATCTGGTCTGCCTCATTGAGCACACCAAGTCCTTTGAAGGTTTTAAGACCCGCCTTGAAACGGACATCTACTTCAACAAAAGTATCTCTGTTTTCAAGAAATCTGTTTTCCAGTCCCATAAAGAAAAAGGAAAGTTTATCTACTGATGATTTATTCATGTATTCACACCTCAAATTCTGTGAGTTAAAAGTTTAAGCGCTTTAAAGGTTCAGGTATCAGCTTAAGCATGAAGCCTTTCAAAGTGGCGGCTTCAATACTCGAGGGAAATTAATTTCCCTGATGCTTCTATTATATTATATCCCAATGGCTTATAATAATGTATATATAATTAGGAGAAATCCGTTTGTATACTAAACAAAGGAGAGTCAGAAAGCAATGCAGAAAAGTAAAAGCAGCATATTCGGAGTAGTTCTCATATTCACATTGATGTTTCTATCTCCGTTCATAGAAAACACCAGGGGGATATTCATCCCCATATTTAAAGAAGATTTTTCCGTCTCAAACACGATCATTTCTTCAATGCTCACCAGTGTATCCTTGGCAGGCATGGCCGTCACTCTTTTAGGCGGAGCAATTATAGAGCGAATAGGGCAGAAAAAAACAATCATCATCGGTATCGTCTGTCTGATATCCGGGATTTTTATCCAGTCTCAGGCAGATACTTTTATGATGTTTTTCATCGGTTTCGCACCGATTGTAGCAGGAATCAACATTTATGGCGTGGCGGCAAATACCATTATTCCAATCTTATTTGTAGGAACGTCCACCATCGCCATGAATCTTCTGCACTTCATGTATGGAGCGGGTTCCACTGTTTCACAGAATGCCATCGGATTTCTTCTGGACAGGAATATCACCTGGCGGACCATGTATCTGTTTATCGCACTTTTTTATCTCATTGTACTCATCGCATTTATTTTCGCCAAGATTCCAGACCAGCCTAAGGCTGAAAATGTTGTGGGTGGCAGGAGCATCTTCAAAAACCCGATGCTGTATTTCTTCGGACTGGGTCTCGGATTCTACGTTTTTGCTGAGCAGGGCATATCCTTATGGCTCACCAATTACCTGAAAGAAGGATTTGGACTAAGAGAGAGTGTAGGTGCCAGATACCTTGGAATCTTCTTCCTTATTTTCGCCATAGGAAGACTTGTTGGCGGATTCATCGTGCAAAGGACGGGTGTCCTGAGAACCGTGATTTTGTCACAAGTCATCGCATTGATTCTGTTAGGCACAGGAATAATGCTCGGAGAAGATTATGTGATTATTATCAGTATATCAGGTCTCTTCTTCTCCATTGTATTTCCTTCGCTGATGTCTCTGGTATCGGTTCTGTTCAGTGAGAAACCTGGAATGGCCACAGGATTCATCATGACCATGGTGGCACTGGTTCTTAATCTTATGAATCTTCTTATGGG